>JAGVKY010000031.1 GCA_020050175.1 Parachlamydiales bacterium | reverse complement strand
ACAGCGCCAACCACAGCTGCAAGCATGATGAAACCAGAGCCAGGGATGCCAGCTGTCCCAACAGCAGCAAGTGTTGCCGTCAGTGTTAGAGTGACGAGTTGACTGAAGTCAAGGGTGATGCCATAGGCTTGAGCGATAAAAAGAGCAGCTGACGCTTGATAAAGGGCAGTTCCGTTCATATTGATGGTTGCCCCAAGAGGAAGAATGAAACCAGAAATATTTTTAGAAACACCCAAATTTTCTTGAACACACATCATGGAAAGAGGGAGTGTCGCTGAACTTGAACAGGTGGAAAAAGCCATCAAAAGGGCATCGCTCATTCCTCGGATGAAGGGAAGAATTGGCACCTTTGCCATATACTTTAAAATAAATCCAAAGATAAAAAAGGCATGAAGGGCATATCCAATGTAAAGTCCCCCTAGAAATTTGCCTAAAGGGAGAAGAGCCTTTAGCCCAAAAGTGGCAAAGACCCAAGCCATGAGGGCAAAGATGGCAAAGGGGGAGACTTCTATGACAATCGAAGTCACCTTAATCATCACTTCAGCAAGTGATTCCATAGCTCGTTGCAGAGGCCGCCCTTTTTCTCCGCTCAGGCTGATCCCAAAACCAAAAAGAACAGAAAAAAGGATGATCTGAAGAACGTTTCCTTGTGAAAGAGATAAAACAGGGTTTTTTGGTAAAATATCGGCGATCAACTCCCCTAATGTCATCGGTTGCTGTGCCGCTTGAGTGGGTAAAAAATCGAGCTGTAGACCCGATCCAGGCTGGATCCAGTTTGTCAGTGTTAGTCCAATGACGATAGCTATGATGGTTGTGAGCAGAAAGAGAAGGAGAGTCATTCCACCGACACGCCCCATCTTCTTAGGGTCATGGATGTTGGTAATCCCCACTGTCATAGAAGCAAAGACAAGAAGAGGAATAATCATGTTGATCAGCTGAAGGAAGGCAGATCCAATGGACTTTAACCAAAGGACCTTATCACCGAAGATGAGCCCAGTCGCTGTTCCTAGGAGCATCCCGATTAATATTTTCTTCCAAAGCTTCATTTTTTAATTCCTCGGCGACAGCGGGTTAAAATTTCCCTCCATGTGTCTAAGCCTTCTAATACCTCAAGTCGGATCTTAAGTACGGACACCGGTAGAGAAAGGGAGAGAGGGGAGGAGAGTTTTACTCTGTCTTTCTCTGTGCAAAGAATGACTTGAGCCCCTCTATTTTCACATAGGGTGGCAAAATTTCGCAATTTTTCTTGAGATGGTGTGGCATGGTCTGGAAGAAACCAATGCTCAAGAACTTCGGCCCCTTCTCTCTGAACCATATCAAGCACTTGCTTAGGTTGACCGACCCCGCAAAAGAGCCCGACCTTTTTTCCTTTCAGTTCTAGCCCTTCAAACAAACACCTTCTCATTCTAACAAAAGGGATCTCCTTGGGCGTAAAAGAACCCCCCATCACGACGACATAATCTGCCCGATTCAGATGGTTAGGAGGTTCTCGTAACCATCCGCCAAAAGGGTCTTCGCCATTTAAAATAACAATCTCAAGATCTCGGCCTAAACGGCGATGTTGCATCCCATCATCGAGGAAAAGAAGCGATCGTCCCTGCTCAATGGCAAATTTTGCACCCCTTACTCTATCAGGATCGACAACAACGAGCGCCTCAGAAACTCTCTGTTTAATGATGAGAGGCTCATCCCCTACATTCAATGGCGATGCACTCGCACAAACTATCAAAGGCAAATCTTTTTTCTGATATTTCCCCTTATACCCTCTAGAAATTAGTGCGATGGGGAGGTCTTTGAGCTGTTCGAGGAGTTCAATGGTGAGAGGGGTTTTTCCTGTTCCGCCGATGGATAGGTTGCCGACGCTAACAATATAAGCTTCCGGAAAGCGGCAAATCGGTAAAAAGTTTTTGTCATAGAGCCAATTTCTGATCCTGACAAGAGGGAAAAATAAAAGCTTAAAGAGAGAGAGCAAGGGGAGCTGCATGAGAGATCGGCTCCCTTTGAGAGTCTCCAAAAAGAGTCTCTTCGACTTCTTTGATAATGAGGTGGATCGCCGTCATGTGGAGTTCTTGAATTCGATCGGTTGTGGGGGCTGCTTCAACAACCCACTCAAGATCGGCCTGCCCTTTTAGGCGACCACCGCCTCTTCCAAGAAAGGCAATAGTTTTCAAAGAAAGTTTTTTGGCCCGCTCAACAGCTTTAACAAGATTTTTTGAATTTCCACTTGTTGTCAAAGCAATGAACACATCTCCCTTTTTTCCGTAGGCTTCGACTCCTCGTGCAAAAACTTCTTCAAATCCAAGATCATTTCCAACACAGGTCAAATGACCAGGATCGGCAAGAGCAATTGCAGGCAAAGCGGGGCGATGGCGATGAAAAATCCCCGTGAGTTCTTCGGCAAAATGGGTCGCATCACAAAGAGAGCCGCCATTGCCAGCCACAATAATCTTGCCCCCGTTTTGAAAAGTTTGGATTAAAAGTTTGGAGGCTTCGTTTAAAAATCGGAACCCCTCTTCTTGTTTCAACTCTTGTAAACAGAGGATCGCTTGATCGATATCTTGTCCGAATGTCTGCGGCATGTGACAATTTTAGCAAAACCTCAGCTATAGTTCACCATGCATCTAAATGAAAAAAAGCCTTTTACATTACCTCTAGGTTCTAAAGCACCAAACTTTTCTTTAAAAGGGACAGACGGAAAACTCCACTCTCTCCAGGATTTTAAGGACGCAAAAGGGGTTGTTGTTTTTTTTACCTGTAATCATTGCCCTTATGTCATCAATTCTGACGAATTGACCCGCAAGACAGTTGAAAAATTTTCTAATAAGGGAATCGTTTTTATTGGTATCAATTCTAACAGCGCAAATACCTATCCTGAAGATTCTTATGAAAACATGATCGAAAGGCAAAAACAGCACAATTTTCCTTGGCTTTACCTCCATGACGCAACACAAGAAACGGCGTTAGCTTACGGAGCGCTTCGCACTCCCCACTTTTATCTTTTCGATGAAAAAAGACACCTTATCTACACAGGACGTGCAGTCGATTCGCCACGTGATCTTACAAAAATGACTGTCAATGATTTAGAAAATGCTTTAAATGAATTTTGTGAAGGCAAGTCCATTTCAAATCCTATGACTAACCCCATTGGCTGTAACGTCAAGTGGGAAGGAAAAGAGAAAAAATGGATGCCGGCTGATGCTTGTGACCTTGTTTAAATGTTGACTATTCTTGCCTTTATCGCAGTTGTCATTTTCTTATTTTCGGGAGTGACAGCCAATCCCACCCCTCACCTCGAATGGGTGAGCGGGATTCAGGCCCTTATTTCGTTTGCAACTCTTGCCATTTGGTCCTCGTGGCTACAGGCAAGAGCCAAAAGAAGAGAGAAGATCATCCATTTCGCATCACCCCTCATCGCGAAAATCGACCTTCCTTGCCGTCCTTTCTTCTATTATATACTGCCTTTAATCTCTCTAGCTTCTTTGGTACCCCCCCTCCTTTTTGATAGCGGCTACTGGAATGACACAAGAGGGGTACTTTTCCTCCACTTTTTATTGATCGCCTTTTTCTTAGACCTTTTTCTTTTTGCTAGTCGGGGGTCCAAAGAAAAAATCATCATTGGAGAAGAAAGCGACCTTGGCAAATATCGGGATCATATTGATGGAGCTGTCGAAGCTTCTCTTAAAGGGATTTCATCCGACAGTCTAACCTTGGCAGAAAGGGGACTTACCCTTCTTCCCACCTCATTTCCTTTTCACACTAAAGACATTGAATTTCGTTCTCTCTATCTTCTCGATAACTTAGAAGTCTTAGCTCATCGTGCGATCGACAAAACTCTTTATCCTTTTATTCAAAAAATCTTGGGTCGCACCCTACGTCTTTCTGGCAACCTTCTAAATGATTCTCCACCGCTCGCAACAGCAGGGGTCGAGAGTGCAGGACGCATTGTCCAAACTTTGATTCAAAAGGGGCACCTAGAGGCTGCTGACAAAGCTCTCTTTACCTTTGCGCAAGGAATCCGTGGTTTAAAATATCTTCCTACTGGCCTGGGGGATTTCCTTATTCGCACGGTGATCGAACTGGAAAAATCGCTGGAAAGCCTCTACAAAGCCAACAAGAATCGCCCTGTCAAAACTCTTTTAGTTCCTTTAGCAGAAATGAAAAGAATCCTCTCAGAGGAAAGGTTTACCTCCCACACAGAAACACTCCTTGGCCAAAGGGAACTAGATCGAGTGATCGAACTTTTTCGCACCCTTGAAACCGTTCTCTTAACCACTCCAAAACCTCCTTCCTCCTAAAACTCTTTCTTTTTTTACTTATTGAGAGAGAGAATACCCTAATGAATTAAGTAAATCCTTATGCGGCTGAAGCCTTATATTGATTTTCTCTACAAGGAATCCCTTTTCCTTTGGAGTAAGTTCTCCCTGATCGATATGCGCGCCATGAAAATGAGTCACAGAATCGTATTGATCGAATCCTTGATATTGTTGGATATGCAATGAAACATTTTCTATGGACAGCACCCTCTTCATCAGTTCTTTGTCCGTGAGATCAATCTGGATGCCAAGAGCCTCTTCAACCTTTTGAAAGATGTGACCCATATCACGTTCAAAATCTTCATATCGAAGAAGAACTGTATTTTCCATTTTTATTTGCCTTCTGGCATTCCTCAAATATTCGATGTAAAAATCGACCAACACATTTAAATAAGAAATATCTAGAAATGGCTTATCCCCTTTTAAAACCCTATAAAAGGAAAAAATGGCATCAACTGGGTTTCTGATGGTACAAAAGACAATCGTCTTCTTCCCCCAGAGCTTTGGCTCATGAGTCTTATTCACAAGAAAATCAGGACGAGAATTGGCCCAAGTAGACTGATTAATCACTTCTATATTTTCAAAGAGAAACCTAAGAATATTGAATACGAGTGTACTTCCTGTTCGTTGGGGAGAGAACACAACAATTTTTTTGTAACCCCCTAAAGAATATTGCTGAGATCTTTTGTAAACCGCTTCAGTAATATCATCGTATGGGGCTCCCCTTAAGGTACAAAACAAGGCAACAAACAAAAGAAGCCAAAAACCTATTCGTTTCTTCATTCTTTAAACTCTTTGAATAAAAATTACTTGTACATCAGCTTATCTTAGCATCGTTTTTGAAATAATTTCTTAAGAAAAGTCATCCAGACTGACGAGAGGTCTAAACGAATATTGGCTCTATAGTCCACAACCTCTTTTCAACCGTCTGATCTATCTAAGAACCTAATTTAACGTGTAGCCGAGGGCACGCTGTAATTCACCAAACTTCTGATTGAAATAATCAAGCTGAACTCTAGTAAATTTTTCTCTCCAAGTGCCAATTTTCCCTTCTCGAAAAGTTCCAGAGTCTCCAAAAAGAATTCTTTGTATAGGATCTAGCTGACGAAAGGAAATTTCCAAATTTAGATGTTTTGCAATCTCGTGCATTGTTATAGTTTGCAAACATTTATTTCCTCCCCCTTCCTCTCCAACGAGGTTTTCAAACCGAACAACATAAGAACGAGGATGAGATTTTAGGGCTAAAATAGCTTCGGCGTGTCTGGAAATGACAAAAAGTCTAGGGTGTAAAAAAATATCATTGTTTTCTAAAAGAAAATCGAGCTTCTTTTCAAAGTCGCATGGCCCTAATAACTCTTCAAGGAGAGTCCATTGGAAATAAACTTGAGATACAAGAACATCTCTTAAATCTCGAACACCAATCAAAACACGAAAACTTGTGTCATTTTGCAAAATTCTCTGAAAATACTCTGTCGAGTCTCCATGTCCTATTAAAAAATAGCCATCTTTGAGAAGGGTTAAGAGGTCAACGTCTGATTCGTTTCCCCTTTCTGGGTAATCGCGCTGAAAATAATTTAATGTTGGATACCCGAAATTGTCGTGCAAAATCCAACTTTTTTTTAGACCTAAAGAATTAACAAATTTCCAAATAAGATGCGTACCAGATTTTGGGATGGCGTTGTTGCATAAGTCGGTTTGAGAGCTTCTCCCTCTTTCCTTCTAAGCTTTTAAGCTGCTTCCTCCCAGAAGCCTGTCGGCATCCCCAAGTT
>JAGVKY010000170.1 GCA_020050175.1 Parachlamydiales bacterium | reverse complement strand
CTGTAAACCTCTGGCAGATTATTTAAAAATTTCCATGAATACCGACTATGCGCCCGATCAACTTACTGAGGTAACCAAAGAAATCCTTACAAACCCAAAATATGATGATGCCTCCGTTTTATTGTGCTGGGAGCATAACCATATCCCTCCTCTGATTGTTGCATTGGGAGGAGATGATCCCGGCTCTTGGGATGATAATATTTTCGATCAAGTCTATCTTCTGAGGTATAAAAAAGGTAAAAAACCTCAGGTTCAAAAAATACTACAGCAACTCATGTATGGGGACAGGGCTACTTTTTCTGCCACACCATCTCCTCTTCCAGAAATTGCTGTTCCTTGTCCGAAAGATTTCTAACATGGCGGATTTAGAACCAGGCCTCTATCAACATTATAAAGGTAACTTCTACCAAGTCATTGGCCTTTGCAGGCACTCTGAATCCCTTGATATTTTAGTGGTTTATCAAGCTCTTTATGGAGATTATGGTCTGTGGGTCAGACCGCCTGAGATTTTTCAAAGTATGGTGGAGCTGAAAGGAAAACAAGTGCCGCGTTTTAAGTTCATAAAGTCCCTTAAAAGCGCACCGCCAACCTTACGGTAGAAAGTTCTTCTTCAATAGACTGATATTTTCACATGTTTTATATAGAGGTGGATGTTAAGCTGAATAACCTCTCAGCGTCCGTTTGATTTGCGCACAGTGATTTTTAACACCTCTCCCACAAGATACTGTCTTGGCGGTCAACATCTTTTTTCATTTTTATGCATATTTTTCTACAAATGGTGTTTCGTGTTTTAAAACGCCGAAGACGATGTGAAGTAATTTTCTCATCGCAGCGCCTACGACTGCCATTTTGCATTTTCCTTTTTTAATCAAATTGTTAGAGAACGCTATGATAATTGGATTATACTTTTTGGCAACAAGGACTGGCATAAAGAGAGCCTTTCTTAAACGACTTGATCCCATTTTGGATAACCGAGTCCGTCCATTAACCGAACTTCCCGATTGTCGTTGGCATGGAGTTAACCCTGCAAACGCTGCGAGCTGACGAGCATTTTTAAAATGACGAATGTCAGGAATTTCAGCTATTAATGTCCGGGCCGATGTTTCGCCAATGCCGGAGATTGTTTGCAAAAGCTTCACCTTTTTTTCTAAATCGGGATGATTCTTGATGTGAATATTGATTTGTTTTTCCACATTTTTTATCGTTTTCTGGACTTCAAGCAAACGATCCTGCCAAATCTTTTTCGCAGGACTTTCCCGCTCTTGATACTTCTCAAGTCGATTGTTAATAAGCTGATTATCGTCTTTTAAAGCATCCAACGTTCTTGAGAGATCCCTCAGGGTTCTGATGTGAAGAGGATCTGGTTCCCAAGCTTTTGGTTGATGAACTTTGCAAAACTGAGCAATAACCATACTATCCTTTTTATCGGTTTTGGTGCGTGTCAGCATTGATTTGGCAAAAGCTTTAATGGCCATAGCATTGACTCGACTCACAGTAAATCCTTGTTGATGAAGGAATTCTGCAACCCTTTCATCATAGATTCCTGTGAATTCCATACACGCATGAAAGCCTCCTTCATGAAGCTTGAGGATCCATTCGCGAAGCATATGGAATCCCTTAGGATCATTGGAGAAAACTTTTTTGCGCACCTTGTTATCTGAGAAAAGAAGTGTCACATCAAATTTTTGTTTGGAGACATCAATGCCAAGTATTGCTTTTGTCATAGCTCATCCTTTAATATAGAGTTACACATAGTGGTTTTGGACAACCTTACAAATACAGAATCACCGAAAGCTTTCGGGCTCTTAAGATACTGTTCGTCCTAAAGCCATTAGGGGAAAGGGATCATTACTCTTGTGGACAGCCTCGAAGGCTGAAGGGGCGATCAGATTCACCTTTCCCCACCCTGAAAAGTCAGCTTAACTTTGCCAAGGCTGTTTAGAAAGTCAGAAAAGCAAGGTTTTTCTAATTTTTGTGGATTTGTGGATAACTCTTACGAGTTCTCCACAGCCTCCACAAAACAACAACCACAACCTTCTAACTTTCTAAAAATCAAGATATAAGGGGAGATCAAGCCGCCTTGCGGTACGCCGTTAAAGGTAGGATGCAATATCTTCTCCTCTATGTACCCTGCTGTGAGCCACTTCGTTAAAAGAGCTTTATCCATAGGGATATTCTCTTTCAACCATGATCCACTCAGGGAATCAAAACAGGCTCGGATATCTCCTTCTAAAATCCAGGGTGCTGCTGCTTTCCTTGCAAGTGCTATAAAGCACTGTGCAATTGCATCAGCTGGAGAACGCTTGGGTCGAAACCCATAAGCATTCTTGTCCGCTCTCATTTCCGCCACTGGTTCTAATGCCAGCAAATGCAAGGCTTGCATCGCTCGACATAAGATAGTGGGGATAGAGAGAGGACGTTGTCCTCCTCGACTCTTTGGGATATAAATCCTTCGCAAGGGCGCAGGTTGGTACCCCCGTCTCTGTAATGATTTAACTGCTTTTATCTTTTGTTCAGGCGTTTTCCAAACAACACCATCAATCCCAGGAGTGTGAGCTCCTGAGTTTTGAGTCACTCGCTTTATTGCTAAGAGTTTAGCAAAATAGGAATGAGTCAATATCCACTGTAAGGCTTTCACCCTACCGTGGCGATTTTCCCGGGCAGCCTTTGCGATACGCATTTGCAGCCGTTTTACTTGTTTACCCACTTGGCCCCAGTTGATGGTATACCAGGTTGAATTTGAAGCTGAGGACGCACCAGTCAGTATTATATTTACTGCCGTCATTTGCTTTTCCTCATAATTACGGTTCTCCATATTCTCTCGCAAAGAAAGACCAGTTGGACGTGGGCCTGCTTTCGCAGAAGGGTAACATTTAAACCCCTATCTGCCCCCTTACAGGACAGCATTCGCTTCTTCCAACCTCCCAAACCCGCATTACCATAGGCTTCTCTTACGAGTCACTTTCCCATCTCTGGGAGCAATACGGGGTTTCCACGTTTCATTTAAAGAAGGATGGCGGGTTAGGTGCCTGCTTTTGACCGGAAAGTCTCTTGACCACGAGGATGTAGAGCCAAATCATCCTCCTACTTTCGTTACCTTTTGGCTTAAGTGTATCAACTACTTGCACTTGTCTGATATGACGATCTTTATCGCAGATTCACATATGTTCACCATACCGCCTACCTAGCACTCACCCAGTTTGTAGTTACTAGGAGGGGCCTCCTCTCACGATTTAGCCCCCACATGTTTCCATGTTTCGTTACATTGTCAGGATCGCTCTTTATTCAGATCCCTAGGTTTATTTAGTGGTATAAATAGTTTATTATGCTTCCATATAACACTATTTTGTGATATAGATAAGTTAATATGTCCTCATATAAACACCTCCTTTAAATAACAGCGTGTCGCAGTGGCTTTGTATCACTTCAGCGCTAAGGTTTTTTCTCGAAGCAGCCGGAATACGGTAAATGCTCTTGCCTATCGTGCGGGGTGTAAACTTTATGATGAGCGCACGGGGCAGACTTTCAATTACCAAAATAAGGAAGTTCAGCATGTGGAACTGGTATTGCCAAAGGATGTACCTTTGTGGGTGATGGAGATTCAAAAGCTGATTGCTGAAGATCGTCAAAAAGGCGTTCAAGCCTTTTGCAATATTGTTGAAGGGGCTGAAAAGCGAATTGATGCTCAAGTCTGGCGGGAATTCGAATTTGCTCTTCACCGGGAATTAACGGATGAACAAAATATGGCTCTCGCTCGGGAGTTTATAGAAGATCAGATTTGCTTTCATGGCATGGCGGCTCAGTTGAATTTCCATCTCGATGTAGATAAGGAAACAGGTGAGGAGAAGCCCCATTGCCATGTACTCGTTACAATGCGGCGTTTAGAAGAAAATGGCCTGAGCCCTAAAAAAGCACGGGAATGGAATCACAAAGAGTTTCTTTGTGAGCTGCGGGTGAAGTGGGAAGAGTATTCTAACTTTCATCTAAAACTCCATGGCCATGATATTCACATTGACCATCGCTCAAACATCGAGCGAGGAATTGAAATGGAGCCACAACCAAAATTAGGACGCGGGGTGAGGGAATGTGAAGAACGGCTCCAACGTCTTGAGGGAAATGTTGAAAAAACCGAAAAGACTTCTCCCATCCTTGACAAATCCAAAGCCTTTCATGACGTTCAGCTTCGTAATCTTTATCGTATCGTCCGGAACCCAGAGACAGTTTTTAACATCGTTACCCGCCATCATGCCACCTTTATGTGGGGGGATGTGCAGAAGATTCTGGGGCGGTACGTTGATGATGTGACGCTTTTCCAGAGATTGGATGCTCGGCTTCAGAATTCAAAAGAATTGATTTTGTTAAAAGGAAATGGAGAGCTAAATCAAGACGGTGAAAAAAGAGCGATCTATACCACCCATACCATGCTCAAAGCGGAAATGAAGCTCGTCGGAACAGCTGAGATGTTGGCAGGTCATGCGTCTCATTCCGTTTCTTCAGTCTCTCTTGAAGGTGGCTTAGAGCGTTTAAAGACGGGATTAGTCAAAAAAGGACATACGCTGAGTGAGGGACAAGAGCAGGCCATTCGTCATTTAGTGGATGATGGACAGCTGAAGTGCATTGTGGGCTATGCGGGCGCCGGTAAAACAACAGCCTTGGAGGCCTGCCGGGATATTTGGGAGGATGCCGGATATCGGGTTTATGGATTGGCGCCTACAGGAAGGGCGGCTCAAAATCTTGAAGGTAGTGAGATTAAATCTCAAACTTTGCATAAGTTTCTCAAGTCCTTTGAGAAAGGAAGGTGTCAGTATAATGAACGCAGCATCCTTGTCCTTGATGAAGCGGGCATGGTGGATGTGGAGCGATTTGATCAGTTTTTAGGAGCCGTTCAAAGTTTAGGAGTGAAAGCCGTTGTAGTGGGTGATGGGGCACAACTTCAACCGGTAGAAGCAGGACCTGCCTTTCGTTTAGTGACAGAGCGGGTGGGCACTTCTCGCCTTGAGGAAATTGTTCGTCAAAAGGAAGACTGGCAAAAAGAAGCAACCGTCTTGTTTGGACAGCAAGAATCGCAAAAAGCTATTCAGGCCTATCAGGACAAAGGACATGTTCATCTTGTGGGTGAGGCTCTTCCCTCAAATGTGGTAAGTCGCTATGAGATGGCTACAAGAACGTCAGGGTTGATCTTCCGTGAGATCATGGGGGAGATCAAAGAGTTATCTCTGGTTTCTCGGCATGAGGATTACGGTCTGTTTCTAAAATGGAAAGAGTGTCAAAAAACAGCTGGCGAAGAGATTCTAGCCAATCCTGAGGTGTATAAGCCTGTTCTTGAATCCCGAAACATTAATCCT
>JAGVKY010000210.1 GCA_020050175.1 Parachlamydiales bacterium | reverse complement strand
TCCTTGCACTCTGTTGTAGGGAGGAACGTTCATTGTCTGAAGAAATTGTTCCAATAGAGAAAGCTTCATGAGCTTCCTTCGGCGAAGTAAACCCTGTAAGAATTAAAGGGTTTCTCTCGATTGAGCTTAAGAAATCTGCGTATAAGTCTTCTCTTTCTGAAGAAGGGCCTCTTTGGATGATTTCGGAGGCTTTAGAGAATCCCCCTTCATTAGCAAACTCCTCGGTAGCCCAGTTGATAAAATCTTGATTGAGAGTCTTTCTGAGAGAATGAGAATGACTTTCAACCCAGTTAAGACTGTCTGAAATCTGATTCATTTGGCCAAGAGAAGAACTTAATTGATCTTGAGTAGAGCGTACTTGGTCAAGGGAGTGTGTGAATCCTTCGACAAATCGAACTCCCTGATCATCCATAGATGAAGAAGAGGCTGTTTTTGCGAAGTCTTGCACTTTTTGAAAGTGAGATTGGAAGTCTTGCGAGGAGGTAATGCTTTTTGCGGCATTAAGGGCTTCGTCAGACGAAACCGCTACCCCCTTATTGTTTTTATTCTCTCCACTTATTCCTCCCAAGAATGGAACGGCTAGGCCCCCAGAAATCGACATCCCGAGCATAGCCTCTGCACTTTCTCGTTCGCTTAGGCCATGTTGAGCACCCCAGGATTCAGCTTGGCTAAGGACGAAACGGGCGCTCTCTTGGAGATCGACCGCTTCTCTTTCCGATAAGCCATGAGAAAAGTTGGTTGATTTGGCGATATGTTCGGTTAAATCTGTCATGTCACGGGCATGGGAAGAGACCGATTCCATATAATTTTTTTGCGCTGTCCCTACTTGAGTTTCAGCCCTTTGATGGGCTGATTGGAGGCTTTCGCTGAGAGTTTTATCCAGTGTAAGAGAGTCGACAAGGTTTGATGCCGATTGATTTAAAATTGGCCCTGAAGGGGCAAAGATGGTTGAGTGGTCGCCTTGATTTTCAGAGAAATATCCAGTTGTGAGATTAGGAGCAGTGTTAGTCTGTAAAGAAGAGGTGTTTCCATAGCTCATTTGCCCAAAATTAGTGTTTGCAAAGGAGTAATTGCCGGAGGCTTGCTCGGAAGCGGCTGTTGTAGCAGCTGAATGAGCTGGTGTCATCAATGATCCAACGATGTGAGATACAGACTGAGACCCTCCTTGTAGAATTGCATAGGTGAGGAAGGGGATGCTTGCTGATAGATAGCCAGAAAGGGCGTGGACATCTTCGTGAAAATTCCTAAGTCCAACACTTGTAAAAATGCTTAGCCCTAGTTGATCTCCATGTAAGCCGCTCAGCATGGAAGTTACATGCGAAGAAGAAACACTCAGCATGATGTAATTTAAAATGGCGTACATCGGAGGCCAAAGCTGGATCCAAACATTGAGAAAAATCCAGGTCAGAAGGAATTTCCCTCCTCCCGGTAACAAACATAAGGCCACAATCAGGACAAAGGAGGCATAGATGAGTGCTTCAACAACGGCTCGGATTGTAACTAGGCTATTGCCAGCTAAAGAGCCTAAAACTTGATAGGTGCTTCTTTGATTGGCTTCAGCTCTTGTTTTGGCGAATTTTGAGGCAGAAAAATCATTGGAGAGAACATTCATCATGAGCTGCTGGCTAATGAGTTCTTCGCTCGATTTTTTTAAGCCTGTCAAAGCTTGGAACGTGAGGGGGAGGTTTTTAAAAATCTCCTGCCTAGCGTAGTAATGTTTTTCTCTTTCGAAGAAGGGGGCCATTTTATCAAGAGCCTGCTGGCAGTTAAGGTAGAAGGGCTTCTTCCCATGTTCAACATCGCAAGGGTCTGAATAGGGGATAAGCCTTACCTTTGAAGTGTTTGATCTTAGGAACTTCCAGAGGTCGGTAGTTTTCTTGAGATCATCAATTGAGTAGAGGCCTAGTGCTAGATCGTACATCACGCACTGGCGGGAAAATTTTCCGAGGTTCCTTTCAAGGGTGGCATTTGTTAGTTGAAATCTTGAAAAATCAAGGGAGGTTTCTCCTCCAAAAAGCATCCCTGTTTTGTTGTAGCTAATGTCATTGGGGATATGCATGACAGATTCGATCTTTTCAGTGACTCGATATCCAATGGAGCTTGTTAATTCAGAGACTTTTGCAAGCAAAAAAGGGACGTTGTCGACCTTATAGGATTTGTTTTGAAGGATATCTTCGATTTTGACGCTGGAAGTGGGAACCAATAGGAGGCAGGGGAAGGCGATAAGGGGGAAGAGGTATTTATTTAAAAATCCTTCGGCAGAAGAGCTGAAGAAGGCCTTAGAAAGAGCCCAGATTCCCCCTATGGAAGCCGTTATCATCATTAGGGGTTGGACTATTCCCCCTTTTCCGCCATTAAAGAGCATGGCCATGGCGTTGAAAACCTTATTCAGGATTTCTCCGCCCCCATATGTTACAACGGTTAAATCGGCCATTTGTCCCTCCAACCGAGCTAGTTCTTTTCAGGTTTGATTCTTATTTTATCGAAAGTTCTTAACCAGGTATCTCTCGCTTCTTTTGAAAGCGGTTCGTATCTGACGGAAAGTGTTAGAACTTGGTACTCAGAATTACCCACTTTCCTTATTTCTTTTAATGTGTGACATGGACGAGTTCTGACAAGAGTGTGTCCTTCCTGTGGGCAGGAAAAATCTAAAATTACACGCCCATTTTCCTTTAGGACTAAATTTTCATTTACAGTGATGTTGTATATAGAAAGAAAAGACCTAACGTTTTCTTTGATTCTTTCGGTTAGTTCCTCAAAAGTTTTTATATCGGTCTTTTCTCCTAATTTCACCTCAGAAAAAGTGAATTTTTCTACCCAATTGTCAGCCCCATTTTTTCGATCGTCTGCATGATAAAAATCAAAATCAACCTCAACTTCATCGGGATAACCATGTGCACCCGTTTCCCATGTTGTGTTTTTATCTCTACTATCAAGAATTTTAATTATATTATTCACAAGAAAATTGTTTCTTTGAGAAAAAGATTGGAAAAGATCAAAAAACGGTATTTTACTAGGCGCTTCAAATGAAGCGTTTAACAGAGCTGTCATGAGCAGACTTGCTAGCAAATTAAAAAATACTTTTTTATTCATGTTTGTTACCTAAAAAGAAAAAGTTCTTGTGATATTTGTTCTTCGAGAAGCTGCATTTTTTGTAGAACGAGCATTTCTCGTTCGATGGCATCGTGAGATTTGGATTCGTAATATTTAATTTCAATATTGGCTTTATCAAGACTCTGTTCGAAATCGGTTATTTCATTGTCATAAATTTGGGCTTCTCTTAATTCCTTACAGCCATGTCTGATCAATTCAATCCCGTCCTTTAAGGACTGCATCAAGAGATCCATCGCCACAATATCGGCCACTTGGTAAAGGTCGAGAGGGCTTATCCGATTTTTATAGGCCGAAATAATGCTTACGATCTTGTAAAGAGGTAGGCTGGATTTACTTAGAAAATTCCTTTCTTCAACGCTAAGCTCTTCGTCATCAATGGCGTTGTTGCATAAGTCGGTTTGAGAGCTTCTCCCTCTTTCCTTCTAAGCTTTTAAGCTGCTTCCTCCCAGAAGCCTGTCGGCATCCCCAAGTTC
>JAGVKY010000154.1 GCA_020050175.1 Parachlamydiales bacterium | reverse complement strand
GCTTGCCGAGCTACTTCCTGATCACTGGGCAACCTCTAAACAAATCTAAGCTTGTAATGGTTGAATCTAAGTCAACCTGTGCTTCAGCTGACGCTTACTTTTCCATTAGAAGAAATTACCACAAAAAAATCTTAATTCATTTATTTATAGAGGGAATAAACGTTAATTTTTTAAGAGTGTGCAAAACAGGCTTTCGAATTCTTAAAAAGTTCGTTTAGCGATTCTCAAAACGGGGACGGCGATCTCTGGAAGGAGCTCGTTTATCACGTTGTTGAGATGAGCCACCGCCCCAACTAGGACGCGGACCTGTTCTTTGACCACGCATTTGTGGAGGAACTGCTTTGATAGAAGGATCGACTTCGTAACCTGGCTCAATCACACGAGGGATCTCTTTTTTAAGAAGCCGCTCGATGTCTCGGAGGAATTTATGCTCATCGATGGAGACGAGGGAAACAGCGTTTCCTTCATGACCTGCACGACCCGTACGGCCGATACGGTGAACATAATCTTCAGGAACGTTTGGCAATTCGTAATTGACGACATGGGGAAGCTCTTGGATATCAATTCCACGAGCAGCAATGTCGGTTGCAACGAGGACCTGAATGTCCCCATTTTTGAAATCAGCTAAAGCCTTTAAACGGGCTGGCTGACTTTTGTTACCATGAAACGCTCTTGTTGAAATTCCATCCATTTCTAAAAGTTCAGCAAGACGGTTAGCACCATGTTTTGTCCTTGTAAAGACAAGTGCTTGCTTCCATTTTTGCGTCACGATGAGGTGTGTAAGGAGGGCCCGTTTTTTCTTGGTATCAACGGGGTAAATCACTTGAGCTACACCTTCAGCAGGTGCATTTCTTCGAGCAACTTCAATCGTCTTGGGAGAGCGAAAGAGACCGTCTACAAGTTTTTTTATTTCATCTGAGAAGGTCGCCGAAAAGAGAAGATTTTGTCTTCCCTTTGGCAAAAGATTTAGGATTCGCTTGATATCATGGATAAAACCCATATCAAGCATCCGATCTGCTTCATCAAGAACCAAAATTTCAATTTGAGATAGATCTACAAATCGTTGACCGACTAGATCTAAAAGACGACCAGGAGTTGCAATCAGGATATCAACACCACTTTGCAAGATTTTGGCTTGCGGATTGATGTTGGTACCACCGAAAACAACTGCTGATTTTAAAGAAAGGTGTTTGCCATAGGTGCTAACACTTTTCCCAACCTGAGCTGCCAATTCTCTTGTCGGTGTCAAAATTAGAGCACGGACAGAGTATTTTTCCCGTCTTTTGGGACGGCCACTTAATAGGTGCAATAAGGGCAAGGTAAAACTTGCGGTTTTTCCCGTGCCCGTTTGTGATCCTGCCATGACATCGCTACCCTGGAGGATAGCCGGAATGACTTGCTCCTGGACTGGAGTAGGTCTGCTGTAGCCTTGTTCACCTATCGCTCGAAGCAGTTCTTCCGATAAGCCCAGTGTCTCAAATGTCAAAATATTCCTTTTTGGGGGGTTAGGCGAGGGAGACTTCTGCGGCTTCTGGCCCTTTTCTTCCTTGTCTTTCCTCGTAGTGGACTTTTTGTCCTTCTTGCAATGTTTTAACGTTGCCTTCGATGTTGCTCACATGGACAAAGAGTTCTTTGCTACCGTCGTCGGGAGTGATGAAGCCGAAGCCTTTTTGTGAATTGAAAAACTTAATTTTCCCTGATTTTTTGGACACGATTTTCTCCGTAATTAATGCTCCCGACGTTGGTCGGGATGTGTGACCCATTACATTTTAGCCTGATTGTAGAATTTGAGTCGAGGTTAACTCGTTTTAATTTTGGTCCAAGCCTCGTTGTAGTAAAGAGTAGCTTCACCAACGTCTAGTATTGGATAGCAACGCTTCGCCTCTTCGGGGGTTGGAAAGATCAGGTTATTGTCTCTAAAGGAGGTGGGTAATGTCTCCATTAAAGCTTTATTTGTTGGATTGCCATACGCATAAGTCATGTTAAGGTAGGCAATTTCTGGTTCAAGTAAAAAGTTTAAAAAAGCATAGGCTAAATCGATCGAAGGGGCGCCGCGTGGAATTGCCACCATGTCGCATGAGACAATGCTGCCCTCTTTTGGAAGGGAGTAATCAACTTCAGGACTCTCTTGAATTACTTGCTGAACTTCACCGCTATAAGCTTGACAAATGAGAAATTCACTGCTCGCTATGCCGTTTTTATAGTCAGAGTCAAATTTAGCAATATTTTTTTTCCATTCTAAAACGACATTTGTAGCCTTTTCTATTTCTTCGGGATTCTTTGAATTTACATCGTATCCAAGGGTCAAAAGAGCCGCTCCCAAGACATCCCTGACGTCATTTAAGAGCGTAGTTCTCCCTTTGTACTTGGGATTAGAAAAGATTGTCCACGAATCGGGCATCTCCACTCGGTCAGCTCGATAAGCTATGCCGGTTGTTGTTAAAAGATAGGGGAGGGCAGCGTCGGTTTTTTCGATATGAAAATCGGCCAGTTCTTCCCAATCGATATTTTTGTAATTGGGGATTTTAGAAAGATCAAGTTTTTCGATAAGCTGTTGATGATAAAGTATGTCAACAAAATATTGAGTGGGGAAAACGACGTCATAACCGCCGCCGCCTGCAATCAATTTTGCTGTCATCGATTCATTCGAATCATAAGTGTCGATGACAATGCGGCAATTGTATTTATCCTCAAATTGATGGATGGCATCGGGGTGAATAAAATTGCTCCAATCATAGAGATGCAAAGTCCTTTTATTTTCTCCGCAACCCGACAAAAACAACGACAAAAGAATAGATAGACCGAGGAGTCTCATTCTTCACTCCCTTTTAGATATTCAGTTAAACCAACAATGATAAAAGTTACAGCAAGAAGAATAGTTGAAAGGGCGTTGATGATCGGAGTTGTTCCATATTTGATCATCCCATAGATATAGAGCGGCAGAGTCTGAGAGCCAGGTCCTGCGACAAAAAAAGTGACAACGAAATCATCAATTGAAAGGGTGAATGCGAGCAAGGCAGCGGCTAAAATACCAGGCCCCATGATGGGAAAAATCACTTTTTTAACGACTTGAAAAGGGGTTGCTCCAAGATCCCAAGCCGCTTCGATGAGAGAAAAATCAAAATTTTGCAGACGAGACATGACAACAAAAGTCACATAACTGACGCAAAATGTTGTGTGAGCGAGAAAAATAGTAAAAAGGCCGAGCTTCATGTTAAGAAAAACAAAAAAGATCAGAAGGCTGACCCCCATTAACAAATCAGGAAGGAGAAGGGGGGAAAAAATCAGTGCGTAATGGACTTTTTGAAGCGTCCCCTTAAAACGGTGGAGAGCAAAAGCTGCAAATGTGCCTAATACTGTTGAGGCAATTGTTGCAGAGGTTGCCACAATGAGCGATTGACCAAAAGCACTTAAAACTTGAGGCTCGGAAAAAAGCTTTAGGTACCACTTGAAGGAAAATCCCCCCCAGACAGCACTAAAACGAGAGGTGTTAAATGAGCTGATGACGAGAATGATGATGGGAAGATAAAGAAAAAAAAGGGTAAACCCAATGATCAACTGAGGAAAATAGCTTCTCTCTCTCATTCAACATTCCTTTGAACTTTGAGGTCAAAGCCCCGCTTTTCAACACGAGAAAAAAAGTAGAGGGGAATGATCGTCGCAATCGCTAAAAGGAGGGAGAGAGAAGCTGCTTCAGGAAAGTCCCTTTCGACTAAAGTCTTTTGAGCAATTCTGTTGCCTAGCATCTCCGAATGGGTACCCCCGACTAAGTCAGGAATAACATATGCTCCCATAAAGGGGATAAAAACTAGCAAGATAGCTGTCGATATTCCGCGGCTGATGCCAGGCAGGAAAACTTTGAAGAAAGCTTGTAAACGCGTACAACCTAAATCAAGCGCTGCTTCAAATAGGTGCTGATTAAACTTGAGCGAAGCAGTGTAGATAGGGAGGATGGCAAAGGGTAAGTAGGTGTAGATCATTACAAGGAGAACAGCTCCATCGTTGTAAAGGAGGATTGTCTCAGGAGAGACAAAAAAAAATGTCTCTAAAAAATGCTTTAAAGGCCCTTCAGGATGAAGAAATAGCTTCCAGGCATATACCCTGATCAGGAAGGAGCTCCAAGAAGGGACAATAATCAATATGAGAAGAAGTCGTCTCAAAAAAGGGGTGCTTCTTGCAATCCCGTAGGCTGCTGGAATTGCTAAAAGAAGGGTTAAGGAAGTGGCAATCGAACTCAAAAGAACCGTTCTTATCAAAACAATAAAATTGCCCTGAGAAAAGAGAGAGAAAATGGCGTCCAACGACCAGCCAGCTCCAAAACCTCCGTAAAGCCCCCTTTCTTTAAAAGCGCATGCAATCAAAATCACAGCAGGGATAAGAAAGAAAACAGTGAGAAAAAGAAGACTCGGAAGAGTTAAAAGTAATTCGCTTTTGTTAAAAGATCTCTTCATTCCTCTTCGTCGGTCTCCTGCGGCAGCACTGTCAAAGCTTCGTCTTTAGCACTATAGCGCTCTAACATAAATCCATCATCGGCATGCCAGGAGATCCAGACTGAGTCATTCCATGTAATAGGTTTTTCATCCAGAAGAAAACGGGCGTGGAGCTGAAGAACTGAAATCCGATACTCTCCAACTCTGACCCAAAATTTAGTATGATCACCTTTATAAATCACATCATCCACAATGCCGGGAATTGTGTTGTGGACAGGTGAAGGTTTAGGGGCTTCTCGAGAGATCCGAATTTTCTCGGGTCGAATCGTTAAGTGGACAAGTTCCCCCTTATTCAATTGTTTATCATTAAAGCAAATCACGGGAGGGAAGTCTTCGATCCTCAGCTCGCTATATTCTGGCGAGACTTGCTGAGAGACGATCCCATCCAAAAAGTTGGTGTCACCAATAAAGGCAGCAACAAAACTACTTTTTGGGGCTTCATACACTTCGATTGGGGAGCCGACCTGTTCCACAAAGCCTTGGTGCATAACAGCAATCCTGTCAGAAACGGCCATCGCTTCTGTTTGATCGTGTGTCACAAAAATAAAGGTAATGCCCACTTCGTCATGAATGCGGTCGAGTTCAATGAGCATTCTTTGACGGAGTTTTAAGTCGAGTGCTGCAAGCGGTTCATCCAAAAGAAGAATTCTTGGCTTCATGACCAAAGCTCTTGCGATTGCCACTCTTTGTTTTTGTCCGCCGCTAATATCATCGGGTAAGGAGTGGGCCAGCTCTTCCATTTGAATGAGCGCGAGCATTTTTTCAACTTCATTACGAATTTCTTTTTCGCTTTTTTTATGAAGCCTCAAGCCGAAGGCTATATTTTCGTAGACATTCAAGTGAGGGAAAAGGGCATAACTTTGAAAAACAGTATTGATAGGCCGCTTGTTCGGAGGAAGAAGGGTGATGTCTTGCCCATCGAGTCGAATAGTTCCGCTATCTGGTTTTTCGAACCCAGCCACTAGGCGTAGCAATGTCGTCTTTCCACAGCCGCTTGGTCCGAGGATAGAAAAAAACTCTCCTCCCTTAATCGTGAAAGAGGCTTTTTTAACAGCCTGGATACGTTGGTAAGATTTGGTGATCTCTTCGAACTCGAGGGAGTTTGGCATAGAACATAATGTTAACACGGCTCGCAAAAATGGTATATAATTCTCCGAATATGAAACCGAAAAGTTACACCAGAGAAGAAAAATATTTAATTGAAGCACATGTGATGGCGGAGGAGAGATTGTCTTCTGATGAGGAGCTCACAGATGTTGAAATTAATCGCTATGACGTGGGTTTAAGAGCTCGGATCAACCCAAAGGGGGTCGATTCAATTGTAGCTCAAATGGTCCGCGGAAATCTCTTGCGTAAAAGAGGGGAGGAGAATGTTCAATTCACAAGAACGGGTCGAGAAGTCGCTCTGGAGCTAATTAAAAACGCTCCAAAAGGGTAGCGGCCTTTCGAAATTCTTCCCCAACATTAATCCAAAACAACATTTGGCAGATAAAAATAAGGCCGCCAAGCATCATTTGTAAGGCAAGATTTGTAATTTTTTGAGTGAGTTTACGATTGGGAAAAAATTTAGTGATATGGCCTGCGATATAGAACCCTAGAACCGTCAGGCCAATGGAGGTGACTTTGATGGCTTTTGGCACATTTTCATCCCATCCAACAAGGTATTCGTCAGCAACAGAATCACCGAGCTTAAATCCAGGGACAGCACCGGCCATGAAAGAAACAACTAAGTTCAGGCTGATCATGGTTTAAATTTCACCATTTCTTGCTTGCCGCATGTATTCGCCAATACCAACTTGCAACCACCCTAATGCTTGAAGGGCAAGACACCCAAATCCAACTCCGACTTGGACAATTCCTCGAGCAGCTAACTTAAGAAAAGCATCATCGGCTTTAGCCGGTAAAACCATTCTAGCAGCGATGCCCCCTATAAAAAATCCAAAGACGGAGAGGGCTATCGCCCAAACCTTATAAATGTAAACTTTTTCGGGAGGCATGTTTTTGAATCTTGGAAATTTTTCCAATTCCTCCATGGCCTTATTGCCCATGAGATAGCCAGGTAAAGCTCCCATAACGGTTGAGTAAAGTAGGTTGGCTACAATTTGCATAAGTTTCCTCTAATTAAAGTGAGGCATCCGAAAAGGAATTCCCCGTTCCTGCAATTTATTGAGCAAAATATCCCAGCAAAGGACCTGCATAAAAAAAACAGCAGTTCCCAGAGCTAAATGGGTCAAAAGCCTTACCCCCTTTTTAAGGATAGGATTTCCACCCATAGGCCATAAAACTAAAGAGGCAAACAATCCACCGATTAAGTAGCTAGTAATGGAGGTGGCAAAAATAAGTCCCTTTGCAAGGGTTTTATCAGTGCCGGGTGTAATGCGTTGATCTTCTTTTAAAACGACATGGGCTAAATTGTGTCCTAGCACAGCTCCGCAAATCGTCGAAAAGATCACTGTTTGGCGCATATCAATATCCCCATAAAAACCACGATTTTATAACTAATTATTTAAACGGTCAATTTAGTATAAAAGAGTTTGAATAAGCAGTTCAGCTAGGCGTTGTTGAAAAACTCTATCTGAATATCTAAGTAAATCATCAAAAACAAGTCGGGGACGCCCCCGCGCCCCGTTAAGGGCCCATTTTGCCTTAGATGAGATAGGAGATGCCCAAGTACTGGGTTCTCTTCTTGAGCAGACTCCTAAGTCCGTTAAAACCATCATTGCAGAGTAAGCGTCAGCTGAAGCACAGGTTGACTTAGATTCAACCATTACAAGCTTAGATTTGTTTAGAGGTTGCCCAGTGATCAGGAAGTAGCTCGGCAAGC
>JAGVKY010000122.1 GCA_020050175.1 Parachlamydiales bacterium | reverse complement strand
TAATAATAGGCGGATCTACTTTCTCACCAAACCAAGGCTGAGAAATAGCGCCTGACTGAGAGCCCAATGATTCAATCTTTTGTACGATCTTAAAGCCTTTCACGACTTGCCCAAAAATAGAATGCTTTTGATCTAACCAAGGAGTCGGTTTGGTTGTAATAAAGAATTGGCTTCCATTGGTATTTTTTCCTTTATTTGCCATGGCTAATCTACCGGGCATATCACAAAGAAGAGCATCTGAAAATTCATCTTCAAAGTCTGTTCCCCAAATGGAGTGTCCCCCTGTCCCATCACCGTGAGTGAAATCGCCTCCTTGAATCATAAAATTAGGAATGATACGATGAAACGGGGTGTGATTGTAAAAGCCTGCTTCTGACAAAAGAATAAAATTCTCAACAGCCTTAGGAGCAACTTCTGGAAATAGAATAATCTCAAAGGAACCATAATTTGTTTCAATGACAGCAAGGGGATGTTTGAACTCACTCAAATCATTCTCTTCTCTAGATTCTAGAGTGAGTAAAAAAGAGGTGGCTAAAAGGAAAAAAAGTAATGTTTTTTTAATCATGTCTGTTAACCGAAATGTTTTTTTATAAGACTAGCAGAAATATGCTACTTTGTCTAACCAAAGATAGAGCTATCTCAGCTAAAAGCGAGACCAGAGGCTAAGGAAGTCTAAAGTTTATTGAAAATAATATAAGGGTTATTATAATATCTATTACAGGTAAAAGACCTTGATAAGGGATATCATGATGAACTTTAATTTATCAAGTCCAAGTGATCTGCTTATTCAAATCGCCGAACAGGCAAAAGAAAAAAGGCTTTCCTTTAACCTGACACAACGCTCTCTTTCCGAACGTTCAGGTGTAAGTTTGGGAGTCTTAAAAAAATTCGAGCGGACAGGAAAAATCTCCGTGGAATCACTTTTGCAACTTGCTCTTGTGTTGGATTCTCTTGCTGAGTTTTCCGCCTTATTCAAACTCAAGCCCCTCGAATCCTACTCGACTCTCGATCAGCTTTTGAAACAGAAGCCGCGCAAGCGGGGGAGAAGATAATCATGACTTCTGAGCAAATTCACACTCTCCAGGTGAAATATGAGGGAGGGAAGAGACCATTCGATGTGGGGCGTCTAGCCCTCATTAACAGAAAAATTTTCTTTGAATATTCTCCTAGCTTCTTTGAATTAGGTTTAGAACTCTCTCCTTTTAAACTTCCTCTCAAGGCTGGAGTACTGGTCTGCGAGGATCGCGTCTTCGAAGGGCTTTTTGGAGTATTTAATGATAGCTTACCAGATGGGTGGGGCAGGCTTCTTTTGGATCGAAAGCTAAGAAATAGTGGAATCAATCCCAGCACTATGACGCCAATTGACCGCTTAAGATATGTAGGAACTCACGGAATGGGAGCTTTGCGGTATGAACCTGAATTTCCAGCAACTTCGCACAAGGATAGCTTGATAGATTTAGATGTTTTAGCTGATGAATGTTTTCAATTTCAAACAAATGACCAAGATCAATTTATTGATGATCTAATAATAATGAATGGTTCTTCTGCAGGGGCTCGGCCCAAAGTATTGGTCCGCATCGATGAAAAAAGAGGTCAATTCCAAATGACCACTAACAATCTCTCTCATGCTCATCAGGATTGGATCGTCAAATTTCGCTCTTCGGTAGATCCTCAAGATAGCGGTCCTATTGAATATGCTTACCATTTGATGGCTAAAAAAGCCGGACTCATTGTACCGGAAGCCAAACTTTTCAAATCTAGAACAGGTCCAGGTTACTTTGGTGTAAGACGATTTGATAGAACCGAGCATACCTTTCTACACACCCATACACTCAGTGGTCTTTTGCATGCAGATTATCGAATCCCAAGTCTTGATTATGAAACAGTGATGAAAGCCACTTACATACTCACAAGAAGTATGGTGGAAAACGAAAAGCAATTTCGGAATATTGTTTTCAACGTCTTTTCATATAACAGAGACGATCATGCTAAAAACTTTTCTTTTATAATGGATGACAAAGGGACATGGACTGTTTCTCCTGCTTATGACCTGACTTTTTCGACCGGACCTGGCGGAGAACATTGCACCGCAATTAGAGGGAATGGGCGGAATCCAGGAACTACAGATCTGCTAAAGCTCGGGGCCGTTACTGGGATAAATGAACAAAAAGCCCAATTAATCATCGATCAAGTAAAAGAGGCTGTCTCGAAATGGAGACAATTTGCTGAGGAAGCTAACGTCTCTCAACAGTCTTCTAAAAACATTTATTCCCAACTATCTCGCATCGAATAGAAACCAGGAAATAAGAGCTCATTAAGTCTGATGAAAAGAAAGACGTAACTGGGTTGAGCGAAAAATTTATTTTTGTTATCTTTGATAGTTCTAAAATTTAGACGTTTTCGCTGTTGCAGCGAATGGGAGAACAAGCCGCGTAAGGATCACGTGCCGCTCTTTCGAGAGTGTGAAAAATGGAAATAGATAAGGTATTTGCAAATAAAGAGCTGTGAAGACGCGAAGCGTTTGGACCTAGTCGTTACCCACAAATTTCTTGAATCTTAGAGCTGATAGGTTGTAGGCTCTCTTCCTTTAAGAGGGAGAGGCTAATGAATAGAGAATGGATTGAAAAACAATGGCAAGGAGCAGAACTTGGGGATAAACGCCTTGTAAAAAGAGCTATTAAGATTGGGAATGCTTGCTTAGAGACACCCGGTGGTAGCTTACCTGAAAAGTTTGGTTCATGGGGGAATACGAAAGGAGCATATCGATTTTTTAATGCGAATGGAGTATCTCATAAAGCGCTGCAGAAAGTACACAATAAAAATGTTGTCCAAGCCGCTTCGGAAACACAAAAGATGGTTCTTTTCATCCAAGACGGCTCTGAGCTTATCTATAATACTCATAAATGCTCACATGGACTTGGTCCTACTGCAGATGCTTTTGGACAAGGCATTATGTTTCATACGGCTTTAGCAGTGGAATGGACAAAAAATCACGCTCCTATGGTGATAGGTGTTGCTAAGCAGACGCCGTGGATTCGTCCAGAGTACAGTGAGGATAAGAAGAGTAAAGAGCAAGAGGAAAAGGAATCGCAAGTTTGGTTAAATACACTGAAGGATATAGGAAGACCACCATCAGGCTGTCAATGGGTTTCTGTAGGAGATCGAGGAAATGATATTTACGATTACGTTGTAGGCGCAGTAGATGAGGGCTGGGATCTTGTAGTTCGGGCCAAACATGATAGAACGGTAGTGGTAGATGACAAAAAGGCAAGACTGAAAGCTTGGATAAGAAGTCTTGAACCTAAAGGTGATTACAAACTGGATTTGAGAGCACGAGGAGAAAAATTTTCGAGAATTGCAGAATTAAAAGTTTGTTGGGGACAAGCGTTGCTGCAACCACCACAAGGCAAAGCTGGGAAATCAATATCCGTAACTTATGTCAGGGCATATGACCCTGAAGATGAAGATCTAGAGTGGATATTGGTAACTACGCTCAAAGTTGATTCTGTGGAGGATGCGCTTACGGTAGTTCAGATATATGAGCAAAGGTGGATCATTGAAGAATATCATAAATGTTTGAAAACGGGTTGTCGCATCGAAGATGCTCAATTAAAGACAGGAAAACGCTTACTAGCTCTGCTTGGGATATTGGGGATTGTAGCAACACAGCTTTTGAAGCTTAGGGATCTCAGCAGGCAGCAACCAGACAGACCGGCAAAGGAAGTGATAGAAAAGGAAATCATAGACATAGTGAAGAGTAAATATAACCTTAAAGGTGAAATCAGTTTAAGAGAACTCTGGAGACGCATAGCCATGCTGGGTGGGTTCTTGGGTAGAAAATCTGATGGGAATCCTGGATGGCAAACTATTTGGAAAGGCTGGCTGCGGATCCAAGACATATTAGTAGGAATGGCTATGGTTAAAAATTGTGGGTAACGACAAGGCGTTTGGACCCTACAAGCGACTTCGTCTCTAATATTAAGAAGTTACAAAAATTTATCGTGCCCGTGTGCGCATCCATTACCCATAAGTGACGAGAATGGGTTTGGCAGCTTATGGAGTGCGGCGACTTGTCGCCGCTTTACTAGATGGTGACTTGTCACCATCAATT
>JAGVKY010000202.1 GCA_020050175.1 Parachlamydiales bacterium | reverse complement strand
TGGAAAGCTCCTGAAGGTGTTTCTCTTCCAGAAGATTCTTTATAATATTCTTTGACGTGATGATCCATGACTAATTGTCTAACAAAACTTGCCCTAAAGATGAAAGAGTTTTGGCAGTACCACCCTGCTCTTTTAATCGCTCTCCTCCTGATTCTCTTTCTTTCCATCGTCCAATTGCCTCAAAAAGAGGGGGAAATCCGAGGGATTTCGCGCGATTGGAAAGGAAAAATTGTTTTTTCTGGTGCAAATGGGAAATATAAACCAACAGAAGAAGAATTAGAGCTTTTAGAAAAGGGGAGATGGATCACCCCACTCACCCGGTTTATCTGGAAAGAAAAAATAAAGGAGAGTTTTAAAGAGCGGTTCGGAGAAAAGGGAGCTGGAGACTTAGTAGCTTCTCTCCTTATCGGAACCCCTCTCCCTTCCCATCTAAAAAGTCTTTTTCAAAAGACAGGTCTATTGCATCTTGTGGCCATTTCTGGCTTTCATTTCACCCTTTTAAGATCTTTTCTTTTTGCCCTTTTAGGGTTCTTATTTCGGGGAAGAAAACGGTTAATCGTTCTTCTTCTCTTTTTAGGCTGTTACGCGTTTCTTTTAGGAGGCGTCCCTTCTGTGTTACGGGCTTTTTTTGCCTCGCTGGTTGCCCTTTTTTGCACCCTTTTCGATCGCCAATGCAAACCTTTAAATACTTTTGGGATTTCTCTCATTATGACGCTTGTTTTTGATCCCTCCCTGATGTTTCAACTCTCCTTTCAGATGAGTTTTGGCATTACTTTTGCCATTTTAACTCTCTATCCCGTGATGAAATCGGCTATTAGAATGCCAACTTTGGAAGAAGTAAAGGTTGAAAAATGGCCCATGCAACTCTTTCTTTCGATCCGCACTCTCTTTGAAAAATCCATGATCTTCCTTCTGTCGGTATCGGTGATGGTATTTCCTCTCTCTCTTTACGCTTTTGGTTCCTTTCCGATCTTCAGCCTCCTCATCAACCTCCTTTTTACTCCTCTTTTTTCGCTGTTGGCAGCAGGCGTCATAGTGGCGACGCTCCTGCCCCCTTTAGATCCTCTAATGACTATTTTTGGAGAACTATTGATCTTTCTTCTTTCGCTATTTGAAACTACCGAACTCCCGATGGTTGAAGGGACCACTTCTCCTTTCATCATTATTTGTATTTTAGGGTTTCTATTACTCTTATCGATGTCAAAAGAGACAAAAAAAAGTAACGGTCTTTACGACCTCTTAATGTAAATTGATGTAAAATAATTGTTTTACTAAAAGAAGGTTAATTTATGGAAGCATTGCCACTATTGATGGGCGCACTTGGAGCATATGTATCTGGTCGATCAAACGACATCCTAATCCCAAGAGGAGCTGCCCGAGATTTTGAACGGGGTTTTTCTCGTCTCGCTCAATATGCAGTTGGCTTTGCGATGGGGGAGATCATTGGCCGGATTGCCCTTGCGATTCTTAGAACGATTACCCCTTTTACTTTTTCCCACCCGATTGTTCAGATCTGTATGTTTGCCGTCACGGTCCTGATTATCCCAACGGTTCCCACCATTGAAAAATTTATTAAAGGTTTAATCCCTGTTGGTGGCGCAGGTCAAAGAGTCGGTCGCTAGACTTTAACAACCCACACAAACTAAAGTTGACTAGAATAGGGGAATTTACCAAAATTTCTCATTCTTTCGTGGCGATTGTAGCTCAGCTGGCAGAGCATCGGATTGTGGTTCCGAGGGTCGCGGGTTCGAGCCCCGTCGATCGCCCTTCGTTTTCGTGGATCTTTCAACTGCTTTTTTTCTAGGTCTCATCCAAGGAATCACTGAGTTCTTACCAGTGAGCTCTTCTGGACACCTCACTTTAGCCGAACATTTTCTTGGTCTTTCTCTCGAAGACGGCATTCTCCTCTTCAACGTTCTTTCCCATTTCGGAACCTTGCTTGTTATCCTATTCTTTTTTTGGAGAGATGTTTGGGCATTTCGCCGTCCTCTTTTTTGGGGGACTCTTCCCCTTTTTTTCTTTGTCCCCCTCTTTAAATTAATCAAGGCAAGCTTTGGGGTCCCTAGCCTCCTGGGGATTTCATTTGCCTTTACGGCTTCGATTCTTTTTCTCGGTGATCGAGTCCGTTTTACCCTTAGTCAAAAATGGCACCCTCTTTTTGTAGGACTCGCCCAAACAGTGGCTCTTTTCCCCGGCGTTTCAAGAAGTGGAATGACGATCTCTTCGGCGAGGATCTTGGGTTGGAGCGCCGATGAGGCTATCAAATTTTCTTTTCTCTTAGCTGTTCCAGCAACGATGGGCGCTTTAATCTTAGAGGGATGGCATCTCTACAAGGAGGGTGCGGAGGCGCTTCCAATTGCGTGGGAGCCCCTCTTATTGGCGACAATCACCTCCTTTGTCGTAGGACTATTTTCTTTAAGATTGATCAAGACTCTTGGCAGGATGGGGAAATTGGGCTATTTTGCATGGTATTGCCTTGCAATCGCTGGCCTTACCCTCATGTTGCTGTAATTTATGTCCCGAAGGGCCAAAAAAAAATTTACTGAAGTATCAAATGAATGGCGTGACCTCAAGGGCATCTTATTGATTGCCTTGGGGGTGTTTTTTCTTTTAAGCGGTGTGAGCTTTGCTATTCATCCTCCTCATGAAAATTGGTTTGGTTTTTTAGGTTACGGAGCCAGTCTATTTCTTCACTCTTCACTGGGGATTTTAAGTTTTTTTGCCCCCTTTGCCCTGTTCTGGCTGGGTGGAGAGGTGCTCTTTGCGCGGGAATCGCCTTATGTTTCTCTTCGCATAGGTCTGATTGCGATCTTCTTTTTTTCGCTCGCGATGCTCTTGGCCCTTTTTGAAGATAGCGATCCTCAATTAGCCAGGGATTGGGCCAGGGCCCTTTATCCCTCGGCGATGAGAGGAGCCCCTCCTCCACTTTCAGGCTACCCGGCGCTTGCTCTTTTGAAAGAGATTCCTGTGATTAATTTCAAAAAACTGATCAACGGGACGGGGGTATTCCTCCTCTTTGGGTCACTTGCTCTTGCCTCTGTTCTCTACCTGTTTCAACTTCCGTTGAAAACACTTTCTCGGGGCATCCTTTGGCTTATCAAAGAGCTCTTCCGAAGAGATAAAAAAGAAAATGAGAGCGATACAAGCATCACCCTTAGAGCCGATGCCAACCGGTTAGTGAAGTTAAAATTCCCCACGCCTCCAAAAGAAGAGCTCCCAGAAATTATTCCTGTTCGTCCAAAAAAAGAGATCAGCGAGCGCCCTTCGATTGCGCACAAAATTGAAACCTTCGAAAGAAAGGAAAAAGAAAAAAGTGAGCAAAAGGAAAAAAGCGTAGGCACTAAAGAGAAAGTTGAGCATCCAAAAGGGGATTATCAATTGCCTCCTCTTAGCCTTTTAAGTCCTCCTAAAAAGGTTGATCAAACCCACCTTAAAAGCAATCTCAAGAGGCAAGCAGAGGTGCTCGAAGAGACTTTGGCAAGCTTTGGCATCGAAGCAAAAGTGGGGCAGATCAATTGCGGCCCTACGATCACTTCTTTCGAAGTCCACCCCTCTATTGGGGTGAAAGTCCAAAAAATTAAAACTTTGGAAAATGATATTGCCCTCAATCTTGAGGCCAAATCGATCCGGATCATTGCCCCAATTCCTGGAAAAGCCGCTGTAGGGATTGAAGTTCCCAATCTTATGCCGCAAGAGGTGAGCTTTAAAGAGATGCTACAAGCTTATCAAGGGGGCGTGAAAAAGGGAAAAATTCCTCTTCTGCTCGGAAAGGCGGTCAATGGGGAGGATGTGGTTAGCGACCTTTCAAAAATGCCCCATTGCATTATTGCCGGAGCTACAGGGTCAGGTAAATCGGTCTGCATCAATACCATTATCATGGCTCTTCTCTACACTTTTCGCCCGGATGAAATCCGCCTCCTGATGGTTGACCCTAAAAAGGTCGAATTGACTCCTTATAACCGTCTTCCTCATCTCATTGCCCCTGTCATCACAGAACCTCACGGGGCTCAAGAGGCGCTAAATTGGATGGTCCGCGAGATGGAAAAGCGTTATGAGCTTCTCAAACTTGTCGGCGTGAGAAATATCGAGGCTTTCAATGCGAGATCGAGAGATCTCGAATACGAAAAAAGCTTGCCCATCGATATCCCCGAAAAGCTCCCTTATATGGTAGGCATCATTGATGAGCTTGCTGATCTAATGATGGTGGCAACGAGCGATATAGAAACACCCATTGCAAGGATTGCTCAGATGGCCCGAGCTGTCGGGATGCATCTCATATTAGCAACCCAACGCCCCTCAAGAGAGGTGATCACTGGGTTGATCAAAGCCAACTTTCCGACAAGAATCGCTTTTAAAGTGTCGAGTCGCATCAACAGCCAGATCATCTTGGATGAGGTGGGTGGAGAGAGCCTGCTCGGTAATGGGGACATGTTGTTTTTACCTCCTGGTTCTTCTCAAATCGTTCGAGCCCAAGGACCCTATGTCTCAGACAGCGATATCCAAAAAGTTGTCGATTGGATCACAAGACAAATGCCGCCGAATTACGAGATCCATTCCTTCGACGCTTTAATCCCTATGAGCAATAGTAAAGTGGATGACGAAGAAGATGATCCCCTTTATCGAGAAGCTTTTAAAATAGTGACCTCTTCGCAGCTGGCATCGACAACTTTTTTGCAGCGGAAACTCAAAATTGGGTATGCCCGTGCAGCCAGCATCATGGATCGTTTGGAGGAGAAGGGGATTGTCTCGGGTCCTGATGGATCTAAAGGGCGCAGGGTGATCGTCGGCGGGGCTGCACCTGATGAGGAAGATTTGGAGGAAGATGAGCAAATTTGATTTTTGCCCCTTAGCCTCAGGCTCAAAAGGAAATACTCTTTATGTCGAAACTCCGGGGGTTAAATTCCTCATTGATGTGGGGATTGGGATAAGGAATTTAGAAAGTCGTTTGAAAGAAATTGGGGTCTCTCTTGCCGAGATTGATGCCATTTTGATCACCCATGAGCATGGGGATCACATCCACGGATTGGGAGCTATTTATAACAAATGGGGGATTCCAGTTTATGCCAATAGTGAGACAGCCAAAGGGATTGTTTCTGCTCTTGGAGTGATTCCAAATTTTAAGATTTTTACAACAGGTGAGCCTTTTTCTTTAGGCGATTGTGAAATCACTCCATTTACGATCCAACATGACACAGTTGATCCTGTCGCCTTTACCATTCAAAGGGAGGGGATAAAGCTTGGAGTCGCTGCCGATTTAGGCTTTGCCACCACCCTTGTCAAAAAGCACCTTAGAGATTGTGATATCCTTTATGTAGAGGCTAATCACGAGCCAAGCTGGGTTCAGGCTTGTTCGCGTCCTCGTGTTTATAAGGAGAGAGTGCTAAGCCGTACGGGCCATCTTTCGAATCAATCGTGCGGAGAAATTCTCCTCGATGTCGCTCACGAAAAGCTGCAGCAGGTTTACCTTGCCCACCTCTCTTCCGAATGTAACTCTCCAGAGAAAGCCCTTGAAGTGATTAACGGAATGTTAGAGAAACAAAATCTCGCTTTAAATATAACTATTGCCTATCAAGATAAAATCTCCTTCAGATCAAGGATTGAAGCCCATGTCATTGCTTAAAAAATTCGCCCTCCCCTTTCTCCTTTCGGGACTTTCTTTACAGGCATTTGAACCCTCATGTTTTTACGATTATGGCTACCCGCCGCCTCTTGAAACAGGTGCTGAACTCGGAGATCTTTTCGTTGATGCTGAATGGCTTTTTCTAAAACCTGCTGTGGATCAACTTTACTTTGCAGAAAAAGGGATATTCCCTCATCCGACCGTTACCATCCCTCCTGTTGAAGCTCATAAAGAGGCCCCTCATTTTAGATGGGATTCCGGTGTAAGGGCATTTGTGGGTTACAGTTTACCTCTCGATCAATGGGCGATACAGCTATCGTACATTTACTATCATACCCATGCCTCACATCAGATAAAGGGAGAGGGGTCTTCTGAACCTGATAGAGAAAATAGCTATATTGTTCCTGTTTTAGCACAGACATTTGTAGATTTTGCAGGGGAAAATAATTATAAAGCGGCCAGCCAGTGGAATTGGAATCTCAATGTTCTTGATGTTGATCTCTCAAGAATTTCCTATTTTAATCGTGCTTTTTATATTCGTCCTAATGCTGGCTTTAGAGTTCTTTGGAGCCATCAAAAATTTCAGACGACATATTCCAATCTTCCGAGTAATCCTCGAAATTTAGGCCTTAGTTTCGATACGAGAAACTCCAATGGATTCAACGCCTTTGGTGTCAAAGCGGGGATTGATACTCTATGGAATCTCGGCTTAGGTGGATTTTCTTTCTTTGGTAATTTCGATTGGTCCCTTTTGACCGGAGATTTAAAATTGAGACAAGCTTTCACTGAGACCGAAATTCAGACGGGAATAGAATTTGTCTCTCCTTTGAAAGCTAAGAATAATCTCCGTTCTATGAAGCAAATGTTACATGGTGCTTTTGGAATTGAATGGGAGACAAGCTTTGATTGCGAATCGATATTCCTCGTTGTAAAGGCAGGCTGGGAACAATTTTATTTCCCTAACTTCAATCAGCTAACAGGAAGGGTCGTTGAAGGAGAGGAGCTTGAACCTAAGATCGCGATACCTTACAGCGTGCAGGGCGACATGGGATTGTATGGATTCTCTTTCGGCGCCACACTGATTTTCTAACACGATCCTGTTCCAAATTTGAAATCCTGTCGGACTAGTTTTGCTGATAGCCTTTCCAAGCATGTTCGACCATTTCTTCTAAAGAAGAGTAGATGGGCTTCCAGCCCAGCTCTTTCTTTGCTTTAGCTGAACTTGCTACTAGATAGGGAGGATCTCCCGCTCTTCGGGGGCCCTGTTGCAGATTGACCTTTATCCCTGTGATTTTTTCTACGGCACTGACAACTTCTAAGACAGAATAACCTCTTCCATTGCCCAAATTGTAAACTCCTCCCTTTGAGATGAGAGCAAGGACATGGGCAGAAGCTAAATCATGGATATGGATGTAATCCCTGACACAAGTACCGTCGGGGGTAGGGTAATCTTTGCCAAAAAGAGTAAAGGGTCGGTTCTCCATCAATCCTTGTAAAATGATCGGGATCAGATTGGTCGGTCTTTGATGGCGATAAAGGAGCTTCCCTTCAGGATCCCCGCCAGCTGCATTGAAGTACCGAAGAGAAACGGCATCGGGGCCGAGCTCTTTCTCGATCGTTAGCTTTGTCGCTCCGTAAGGGTTGATAGGGGAGGTGGGATGATCCTCTGTGATAAGATCTTGTAGAGGGTTGCCATAAACAGCTGCTGAGGAGGAAAAAATAAAACGGGAAACGCCCTGTTTTTTCGCCTCTTCGAGGAGAATTCGGGTTTTTTCCACATTGTTTTCGTGATAGAGTTCAGGTTCACTAACCGATTGGCCGACGTCGGTAAAAGCTGCAAAGTGGAGAACTGCCTCAATCTTATTTTTGAATATCTTGTTTAAAAGGGATCGGTCCGCCAAATCCCCCTCGATAAATTCCCCGCCGAGGAGGTGTTCTTTTTTTCCTTTGGAGAGATTGTCGAGAACAATTGTATGATAGCCCTTTTCTAAGAGAAGCTTAGTGACGTAAGAGCCGATAAAGCCGGCGCCTCCCGTTACCAAGATAGAAGAGATTTTACTCATTTTCCCAAAACCCCTATGGTGGAATTATGCCGTCTCACATTTTAACAGACGTCTTTACTTCAGGATAGTATGCCTGAGCAGGATGGACTGCGATTTCCACGAGTGCAAGGCTATTTTGACGAAAGCCTAACTGTCAAATGGTTAATTGCTATCTTTTTCATTTTTTCGCTCTTTTTCTTCCTCCATTTCCGAGAGGTTAGAGTCGAAACTCTTGAACTAGACGCCCCAGCAAAAAGATATGTTGTTGCCCAAACCGACTTTGATTTTTTGGATCAAGATGCCACGCAATTGCACCGGCAAGAATCGATCAGAGATTTAGGAAAGATTTATCGTCTTCCTGAAAAAGAGATCCGGGAAAAGAAAAAAGAGATTGAACAAGAAGCCTCGCAAGGCGAGGCCTGGAAAAAGGAACTACCTAAAACCTCCTTGAATGAAGTTTTATTTGCGATCGATACTTACCAGAAGGGAGTCCGTTCCCTCCGGTTTACTGATCCAAAAACCTTGGAGCTTCTTGAAAGTAAAAAGTTTAAAACTTCTTTTTTTGAGCCCTATCAGCCCCCGGCTGAAAAATCCCCCCTTTATTTACCCGATGGAGTATGGCAAAAAGTCGCTGAAAATGTGTTCACCGAACACCCTGTTCCAAAGTCATTAAAAGATTTTGTTGTCTCGCGTTTCGAGAGTAAGGCATGGAAGCTCGAAGATGATACCGCTTTGATGCGAAAGATCCGCCATGAGATAGAGTCGGAAGTCCAAGAAAGGTATACGTCGGTCGGAGCTGGAGATCGAATTATCGATCAAGGAGAAAGGGTGACGAGCCGCCACCTCGCCATGCTTCTGGCGATGAAAAGGGTGTTAAACGAAGAGCGGAACCTATTCCATCCGACAACGATTTTAGGAAGTCTCATTATTGCGGTGCTCCTAACATTTGTTTCAGGAACCTATCTTTCGACACACTATCCAAAAATATATGCATCCAATCGCCAGTTATTCCTTTTAGCCATCCTGACTGTTATCCCTCTTTTTCTGTCGAGAGGATTTGAATGGTGGGTTTTAAATAGTTCAGGTCAATTTGAAGAGTTAATCAGTTACCCCCTCTTTGTTCCCTTAGCAGCTATCTTAATTTGCCATTTGATTGGCCCTCAGGTTGCCACTTTTTCGGCTGCTTTAATCACCATCACGTTGACGCTTGCAGGGACGATCGATGTCGATGGGATGTTATTAAATTTAGTGGCATCTGTTGTTGCTATTCTCGAAACCAGAAATCTAAAGAAAAGAAAAGAAATATTTGTTGTTTGTTTCAAAGCCTATCTTGCTTGCATCTGGGTCATTGTGGCTTTACATCTCTATGAGAATACGATTTTTGATATTTCCATTTTGGCCGATCTTTTCTCAGCCTTTTTCTTTCTTTTATTGACTGCTGTTCTTGTCATTGGTCTTTTGCCTTTGTTTGAAACAGGCTTTAAGATTGTGACCGATGTGACCCTGATGGAGTACCTTGATCCAAGCCATGAGCTTTTAAGGCGTCTTTCGATGGAAGCTCCAGGCACCTACCAACATTCCCTTGTTGTGGGAACACTCGCAGAAGCTGCAGCCCTTTCGATTGGAGCAAATGGATTATTTTGCCGGGTAGCCACACTCTACCATGACATCGGAAAAATGCTCATGCCTCACTACTTCACTGAAAATCAAGCTGGTG
>JAGVKY010000091.1 GCA_020050175.1 Parachlamydiales bacterium | reverse complement strand
GATTTATCGAAGGCAGAATGGGCCCCTTAACGGGGCGCGGGGGTGTCCCCGACCTGTTTTTGACAATTTTCCATAGTCATCCTAAAGCTCTTCAGAGATAGTTTTTCAACAACGCCGGAGACTGCAAAAGTTTGATTAAACAGATAAAGCACTTTGCACAAATAGTTTACAAACCTACTTGAAGAAATGAGGGAGATAAACGAAGCTATGCATTTTTATAGGAGTTTAAGATGGGCAAGATGAAAGCTGCAGAGATACCTGGACCCAATAAACCATTTCAGATTGTGGAGAAAGAAATTCCGCAGCCTGGTCCTGGAAAGGTCAGAGTCAAGGTGCAAGCATGCGGGGTTTGCCATAGTGATAGTTTTACCGTAACTGGAGCTTTCCCCAACATCAAATATCCCAGAGTCCCCGGCCATGAAATAGCTGGAGTCATTGATGCCCTAGGCGACGGGGTTCAAGGATGGAAAGTAGGTCAACGTGTAGGTGTAGGTTGGTTCGGAGGCAACTGCGGATACTGCGAATCTTGCAGACGGGGTGATTTTGTGACATGCGCCACTTTGCAAACACCTGGGGTTAGCTACGATGGGGGTTATGCAGAGTATGTGGTGACTCCTGCTTCTGCTTTAGCTCTTATCCCTGAAGAGCTTTCATCCATTGAAGCTGCACCTCTTTTATGTGCCGGCATAACGACATTTAATGCCTTGCGCCATAGCGGCGCTGTTGGTGGTGACACGGTGGCTATTTTAGGCATTGGGGGTTTAGGTCATTTAGCTGTTCAATTTGCTAAAAAAATGGGTTTCCATACAGTGGCTATCGCGAGAGGAAAAGACAAAGAGGCGTTAGCTAAAAAATTAGGAGCAGATATCTACCTCAATAGTGAGGAACAAAATGTGGCAAATGAACTTCAAAAATTAGGGGGGGCTAAAGTCATCTTAGCAACTGTGACAAATGGAAAGGCGATTTCATCTGTTGTAGAGGGACTAGCTACGAATGGAAAACTTGTCGTCCTCGGAGCTGCTGCTGACCCTATTCAAGTCTCATCAATCGCCCTTTTGAGGGCACGCCGATCGATTACAGGCTGGCCAAGCGGCACCTCTATGGATTCACAAGATACTCTTGATTTCAGCGCCCTTTCTGACATCCGATCGATGAATGAAATCTTTCCCCTTGAAAAAGCACAAGAGGCTTACGACCATATGATGAGCGGCAAAGCGCGCTTCCGCTCTGTCCTTCAAATGCCTTCTTAAGAGGTTAGGTTCGGAACTTTTGATTAGGAGAAATTTGAAAATCGCTTAAAAATTGTAGGCTAACAAGAAAGAAAAATGCCTACGATCTCAGAATTTTTTGGTATCATGATCATGATGTATTATGATGATCATGCTCCACCTCATTTTCATGCCAGATATGGTGAGTATGAAATTGTAATTCAAATTTCTCCCATTGGAATCCTTCGAGGACATTTTCCTCAACGAGCTTTAGGCTTGGTTATAGAGTGGACTCAGATGTATCAACAAAAATTAATGGATGAATGGGATCGTGCTTCCAACAACAAAAAACTTCAAAAAATTCCCCCTCTCCAATAAATGGAGAGTTATGGAACCCAAAAGAACGAAAATAGTTGCCTGTGAGCCTCGATCAAATTATCACGTTTGGATTCGTTTTGATGATGGCTTGGAAGGTGAGGTCGATTTAAGTCATCTTGTTGGAAAAGGTGTTTTTGATGCATGGAAGTCAGTCGAATTCTTCAATCAAGTGCGGGTTGATCCTAAGACAGATACAATTACTTGGGATGATGATATTGATTTAGATGCCTATGTTTTACGTGAAAAAGTTAAAAAGACACAAAAGCAGTGATGCCTTGCGCAAGAACGCGCATAAACCTAATCCATTTCTAATAATAAGCACTCACCAATTGCGTTTCTGCATGCTCATGCTCAAAACTTCCTCTGGATAAATACTAGCATGAATTCCTTTGCTTAATAAGGAAATAATCAAAGACTTAATTTAATTTTTTGATATAGAGCAACAATAAAGAGACATCTAGGGGCTCCATGTTCGGCAGAAAGTTTAATATTCTATCGGTTGCAGGCATTCAGATTGGGATTGATCTAAGCTGGTTGTTTATCGCTGCTTTGCTCTCATGGACTTTAGCTGTCGGTTATTTTCCTTTCTATTACCCAGATTTGGCTTCTAATGTCTACTGGCTGATGGGCATAGCTGGGATGCTGGGTTTATTTGTTTGCATTCTTCTGCACGAACTTGGACATGCATTGGTTGCTAAGTACAACAATTTGCCCATTTCGCAAATCACTCTCTTTATTTTTGGAGGAATCGCCGAAATCAAGAAAGAGTCGCAAACCCCAAAAGTAGAGTTTTGGGTTGCTATAGCGGGACCCATCGTGAGCGTTCTCTTGGTTTTAGTGATGCATGCACTGACTCTCCTCGGGGAGAAAAGTGGGTGGCCTGTTCAAGTCGTGGGTGTGACTGCCTATTTAGCCCTGATCAATCTCATCATCGTCATATTCAACATGATCCCCGCCTTTCCCTTAGATGGAGGAAGGGTCTTTCGAGCTCTTTTGTGGTGGTGGAAAAATGATCTAGCATGGGCGACAAAGATCGCTTCTTATGTCGGTGCAGGATTTGGCCTCTTTCTGATTTTTTATGGAGTTTTCACCTTACTTGGCGGAAATTTTATATCGGGCCTATGGATGTTCATCTTAGGTCTGTTTTTACACAAAGCTGCAACCGCTTCGCGAACACAGTTTTACGTCGGAAGAGAACTGAAAGGGGAAAAGGTGGAAAAATTCATGGTAAAAGATCCTATCGCAGTTCCTCAAGAGATCAATCTAAAAGAATTTATCGACCAGTATGTCTACCAATCGCATCACCATCTTTATCCGGTCGTTGATTTAGACAATCTCGTCGGTTACATCAGTTTAAGCGAGGTCAAATCAGTGCCTGCAGAGGACTGGCCGAAAGTTTATGTCAAAAAAGTGATGGTGCCACGATCTGCCTTTCAAACGGTGACACCTGATACCAATGCTTTAGAAGCGCTAAATTTGATGAATGAGACCGGCTCTACGACTCTCCTTGTGACAGTCAGAAATCAACTTGTAGGTATGCTGACAGCACAAGATCTTTTCAAGCTAATTTCCTTAAAAATAGAGCTGGAGGAAAAATCTCGCTAAGTAAAAGGGAATGTTCCTTTCGAAAGGATCTCTTTGAGAGGTTTCCGTTCTGAAGGGACTTCTGCTTTTTGCAAGGCCTCAGGAAGAGTATCTATCTTTCCAGGCTTACCGATCGCAACCATAGCTTCGACATTGTAATTGTCGGGGATTTGAAGATCTTTTCTGATCTTTTCATAGTCGAATCCCTCCAATCCGTGGGCCACAATCTTTCGATGATGGGCCTCGAGAGCTAAACTCATCCAAGCAGCTCCCGTGCTTAAGCGAGACGTTTGCGTCAGCTTGTCGTTTTTCTCATAAAATTTTCTCGAGGTGATCAAAATGAGGGTATCAGCTCTTTGACACCAAATTTTATTGGGATCAGCAAGAACGTTAAACAAGGTCTCCCACTCTTTTTCACCGCGTCTCGCATAGACAAAGCGCCAGGGCTGATCATTGTAACTGGAGGGGGTCCATCTAGCAGCCTCAAAGAGGGACATCAACTCTTCTTCTGTCAGTCTTTCCTCGCTAAAAGCACGGGAAGAGACTCGGGATAAAAATAGCTCCATGATAGGGTAGCTACTTTCTCTGTTTAAAAACTTAGTCATATCTTCAAAATAGACGATCCAAGGGGAAAATACAATCGGGGCAAGATGATTAGTTTTGAAGATTTTATTAAAGTCGATATTCGAGTAGGGACGATTATTCAGGTCGAGAATTTTCCCGAAGCCAGAAAACCAGCCTACAAACTAGTGATCGATTTTGGCCCTGAAATCGGTCAGAAAAAATCCTCCGCTCAAATTACAGAAAATTATACGAAAGAAGAGCTTCTTCATCGACAAGTTCTGGCAGTTGTTAATTTCCCCATCAAGCAGATTGGCCCCTTTAGATCCGAAGTCCTCACTTTAGGAGTAGCCGATAAAAATGGACATGTTGTCCTCATTCAACCTAGCAAAGAAACTCCTAACGGACAACGGCTTCATTAGTTTCTTGCCTCATCATACAAAGCCTTGATCCCAATACGACTTCGCAAATCTTGCGGAGCCTTTTAGAAAAAAAACTGATCGAAAAATCTGTTTCAACTGACGAGCGGTGTAAGTACACCACCAGTAGCTGTCTTTCTAAACTTCGACGATGCTCAGATTCTAAATGAGGTCCTTCTAAAAATTTTTTAGCTATTCCTGGATAGATTTGGTCATAAAGCTCAAGAACCTGTGGAGATGGTATTGGTCCAGAGTAAAATTGCGTAGACTGTCTTACTGGTTCATTTCCAATTTATTCAGTGCTGTTCTAAGTGATTGATATTATCTTCAGGTCGTCTTAAATTCCGAAAACCAACATTTTTTAGAAATGAGCCTTCCAAGTCAAATGCACTGAAAATCCCCAATGCAAAACCTTTAGATTTTGAAAATGTATTTGAGTCCATAATTTCTACCCTAACACAAGGACTCGCAATCTTAAAGATCCTCCGTTAAAACCATGACTCTCCTCTTGTTTTCAAATATAAAATAATGTTTGTTACGCTTTTAGGGAGATTTTAGACATGGGCAATTCTCAGCCGGAACCGATCGAAGGTAAACTTGGTGGAACTATCTTGGGGCCTACTAATCCATCACGAGAAGCTGAAAATCCCACTATCATGAAGCCTCCTTCTACTGACCATGGAACCTTGCCCAATTTAAAATGGTCTTTTGCCGATAGCCATATGCGGCTAAATGAAGGGGGATGGTCCCGTCAGACAACAGTTAGAGAATTGCCCATTTCCAAAGACTTTGCTGGGGTCAATATGCGCCTTAAAGCTGGTGGAGTTCGAGAAATGCACTGGCATAAAGAGGCAGAATGGTCTTACATGCTAAAAGGGCGCGCTCGGATTACTGCAGTTGATGAAAATGGTTGCGCCTTCCAAGATGATGTAGAAGAAGGCGACCTTTGGTTTTTTCCTGCAGGGATCCCCCATTCGATCCAAGGACTTGAAGATGATGGCTGTGAATTTCTTCTCGTTTTTGACCAGGGAGATTTCAGCGAAGATTCGACTTTTCTTGTCTCCGATTGGCTGGCCCATACTCCTAAAGAAGTTTTAGCCAAAAACTTCGGCGTTCACGAAAGTGCCTTTGCTCATATTCCCAAGAAAGAACTCTATATTTTCCAAACGCAAGTTCCTCCTCCCCTTTCACAAGATCGCGTCACCGGAAACGGAAAAATGCCTTTGTCCCTAAGCCATCGGATGTTGAAGCAAAAGCCGATCGTTACAAAGGGGGGAAAAGTTTGGATAACTGATACATCGAATTTTCCTGCATCTAAAACGATTGCTGCGGCTTTAGTCGAAATTGAACCAGGGGCCATGCGAGAGCTCCACTGGCATCCTAATGGGGATGAATGGCAGTTCTATATCTCTGGACAAGCTCGGATGACTGTATTTGCAGCAGAAGGTAATGCTCGTACGTTTGACTTCCAAGCGGGCGATGTCGGCTTTGTCCCTTTCCCTATGCCTCACTATGTCGAAAACACTGGCAATACAACCCTGCGCTTTTTAGAAATTTTCCGTAGCGATCACTTTGCCGATGTCTCCTTAGCTAAATGGCTTGCCTTTACACCTCATGAACTTGTCAGAGCTCATCTCCGAATTGATGAATCTCTCTTAGCCAAAATCCCCAAGTACAGGACGCCTGTTGTACCGGCTTAATCTTTTTCAAAGACATCTTTGAGGGCTTTTTTATTGAGAATCTTTCGGCGAAGAAGATCTAAGGCAAGAGTAGAAAAAAAACTTCTTTGCCTCTCTTTATCGCCGAAAGGAACTGTATAAGAGTATTTTTCTCCATCCAGGTCAATTTCAATCGTCCTAGCATCAAATATCTTATGCATTTTGAGGTGGTAGGATTTATCTGAATGATTTGTAAAGTTTTCCTGTTCAGTTTCTGTAATCGAATAGCTCACTTTTTTTTGATCTATAAGCTGATCTAAAACATCTTCCATCGATTGGTCATCTTCGCCAAAAATCCAATCACCTAAGATTTCTTCCACCGCTTTTTTTGCTTGTTGGATGAGTTGGGGCCCTTTTTCGCCCCTGGCATAAAGCTTGATTTGAATTTCTGGAAAGTGGAAACGAGTTCCATATTTCACATCAGGAAATCTTTTCTCAATCGCCTCAAGATGTTGACCAATTAGCGCTTCGGTCATGCCAAAAGTGTTTAAAGTTAAGACATGCAAAATCTTAAGCTGATCTTTAAATCTCTCGATAATTCTTGGAAGCACCTGCTCTTTGAACATGAGCTTCATCTCGCGAGGGACACCAGGAGTAAAGAAAATGAGAGCCTTTCCGATGGGCAAGGCAAAGCCAGGAGCCGTACCGATAGGATTAGGCAAATAAAGACTCCCCTCAGGAAAAAGGGCCTGCCTTCGATTGCTTTCGACCATCGTTAAATTGACGCTTTTGAAAAAACCCTCTATAGCCTCCATGGCCTCTTCATGTAATTCCAATCTCTTGCCAGAAGCTAAAGCAGCGCCATCCCGGGTAAGATCATCGAAGGTCGGTCCTAGTCCACCTGTAACTATTCCAATATCAGCTCTTTCCCCCAGTTCTTTCAGGGCTCTCGTGACATCCCCCAACCGATCGCCAACGCAGCTATGCCTTGTAACCTCTAGCCCGAGTATTCCACACTCTCCGGCGATAAAAGCTGAGTTTGTATCTACAATGGCTCCCGTGAGGAGCTCATCCCCGACCGCTAAAATTTCTGCTTTCATATTACAAAAATAACCCTCTAGGTATCATGACCGGCAATGTTACATTTTTTTATAGGAGTATAAATGGCTGCAAGATTAGCAAAGCAAGCTAATGTAAAATTGACCATGGCAAAGATTCTAACTTTTTTTATTTAGGCCAAACTATTCTACTTGAACGAGTTGCTTGCCAAGATTTTCGCCGGTGAAAAGGCCGAGGAAAGCTTTTGGGATATTTTCCAAGCCGAAGATGATGGTTTCACAAGGTTTAATTTTTCCTTGATGCAACCACTCATGCATTTGCTGCCTCCCTTCGGGGAAACGGGATTGGTAATCGAGTCTGACCAAAAAACCTTTGGCGAGGGCGCTTTTAACAATCAACTGACGGAAATGGCGCGGACCCACATCGGGCTGCTCTAGGTTGTAGGATGAAATCTGACCGCAAAGAACGACACGAGCATGTCGATTAATTTTTTTCATCACTTCGTCAGTGATGGCGCCTCCGACGTTATCAAAGTAGATATCAACCCCTTTAGAACAAGCTTGTTCAAGCATTGCCATCCAATGGAGGGACTTATAATTGATCGCTTCATCAAATCCGAGAACTTCACGTAAATAATCAGCTTTAAGATCGCTTCCGGCAATACCGACGACTCGGCATCCTTTGATTTTTGCAATTTGACCTACGGTCATCCCCACTGCGCCTGCTGCACCTGAGATGACAACTGTTTCCCCCTCTTTGGGCTGTCCTATATCGAGCAACCCGAAATAGCCAGTGAGTGGCGCTGCACCAAGGACACTTAACTCTTGAGCGGGAGAAACCTCTTTGGGATCAAACCTAAGAAGAGCAGATCCTGGAAGGAGGGAGTAGTCAGCCCAATCTAAAAACCCTGAGACATAATCCCCTGGGTTAAAATCGGGATGGGAAGATTCAACAACCCGTCCGACACCATCTCCATTAGCAGGTTGATCCAAAGCAAAGGGGGGATGGGAAGAGGCTCTACCCCCTATTCTCCCCTGCATATAGGGATCAACAGATAGAAAGAGAGTTTTAATTAGGACTTCCCCCTTTCCTACTTTCGGGATCTCGCGAGTGGTCACCTTAAAATTATCCACACTAGGCATACCTTTAGGTCGCGACACTAGACAGACTTGCCGATTCATTTTTTTATCCTTCTTCAACAAGAAATCTTGCCTTGCTACAAATTAAAAGAGGAGATAATTCCAATCAAAGATGGAAGCTCCTCAAGTGTGAGATAAATCCATATCTTTACTTTAAATTTAAAGAACGCAGATATAGTCCTTTCTTAAATTTATTGAGGATAAAATGGTTTCGAAAATTTCTGGCGTCCCTTCTTTTATCAGCCAAGCTTTCTCGGGCTTGCCAGCATTAGGTAGTAGTGCTGCAAAAGTTGCCCTTCTAGGAGTCAGATTTATAGGAGCACCGCTAATTTTTATCATTCAACGTTTGACTGCATCCATAAAGCCCGTCTCACCGCAAATGGCAGCTGCAAGCGTCCTCGTTTGGGGGGTAACTCTTCTTGGGATCTATCTTCTTAACCAGAAAAAACCTAACGCTCTTCCAAATCCTGCCGGACAGCAGGAAGCTGAAATGGACGATGAGGATAAGGATGATTTTGGTCTGTTTTATCTCGGTGATTGTCTTCAGCTTTATGCACAGCGCCCCTAAATTTTAATATTTAGGAGATCATCCCAGGAAGTTCTGTAGGGAGATGAAGTGCGATCGCTCTTCATCTCCCATCTCTTTTTGATCCCTTCGGAAATGCGGAATTAGATCATTTGCACTCTTTCTCCGAATCTTTTTGCTCTCCATTCCCCTTGAATCAAGAGGAGGGAGGATTGATTTATCGAAGGCAGCATGAGCCCCTCCTTTTTGAAATCAAGCAATTGAAGAGAATGTGAGGTTGGCTTAGGAGTAAGAGATATGACGAAGGATTATGATGCGATTGTAATTGGATCGGGGCCGAACGGTCTTGCAGCGGGCATTACTCTTGCTAGAGCCGGCCTTTCGGTCGTGATTTTTGAAGCGAAAGAGAGTGTTGGCGGCGGGATGCGTACTGCCGAGCTCACACTGCCTGGTTTTTTTCATGACATCTGCTCCGCCATTCATCCTTTGGGTATAGGTTCCCCTTTTTTCCGATCGCTACCTCTTGATAAATATGGACTTGAATGGATTCAGCCATCAGCGCCTCTTGCCCACCCATTTGAGGATGGTTCGGTTGCTCTCTTAGAGCGCTCCTTGGTAGAAACCTGCCAAAACCTTAGGAAGGATGGCGACGCCTATCGTAAATTGATGGCCCCTTTAGTCGATTCTTGGGACAGCATAGAAGATGATCTTCTTGGGCCCATTAAAATACCCACGCACCCCTTTGCCTTGGCCCAATTTGGATTTTTAGCCATGCAATCTGCCAATGGTCTAATTAAACGTTTTTTTAAAGAAGAGTGGGCAAAAGGCTTATTTGCTGGCCTCGCCGCTCATTCGATTTTGCCACTAGATAAAGTTCCGACAGCGGCTTTTGCCTTAATCCTTGGCATTTTAGGACATAAGGTGGGGTGGCCTCTGCCGAAAGGGGGCTCGCAGAAGATTGCGGATGCCTTAGCGGCTTATTTTAAATCCCTTGGCGGTCAAATTGTGACAGGAACAAACATCGAAAATGTCGACAGCCTGCCTAAAGCAAAAATTATTCTTTGCGATGTCACCCCTAAACAACTATTAAAAATTGCAAGCCATCGCTTTCCTGCGAGCTATGTTAAAAAATTAGAAAAGTATCGCTATGGTCCTGGTGTTTTCAAAGTCGATTGGGCTCTTAGCCAACCTATCCCTTGGAAGGCTAAAGAATGCCTAAGAGCAGGCACAGTTCATGTAGGAGGCACTGTAGAGGAGATCTCAACATCCGAAAAAGAGATATGGGAAAACAAGAGTGCCAAAAAACCTTTCATCCTCATGGCCCAGCAAAGTCTTTTTGATCCATCTCGTGCGCCTCCCGGCAAACAAACGGCCTGGAGTTATTGCCACGTCCCTAATGGTTCTACAATCGATATGACTGAAATTATCGAAGCTCAAATAGAAAAATTTGCCCCTGGCTTTCGTGATTGCATTTTAGCAAGACACTCTTTTTCACCAAGAGAACTCGAAGAGTATAACTCCAACTACATTGGGGGCGATATCAACGGAGGGGTACAAGATTTGTATCAGCTTTTTTCGAGACCAACCCTCCGCCTTGTCCCCTATTCCACTCCTGACAAACAGATTTTTATCTGCTCTTCATCAACCCCTCCAGGTGGAGGGGTTCATGGCATGTGTGGTTATCACGCAGCCAAAGCTGCCTTAGAGCAAATCAAAGCGTGATCTTACGAGCCGTGCTTTCATTACCATTTGCGTTCACTGCCACAATTTTATAGGTGGTTTTTACTCCACAATTAACACCAGGAATTTCAAGTGTAAATGGACCAGATGCTGGCATTACAGCTATAAGTTTTTTCCCTCGGAAGATCTTGTATTTTGTCACGGTTGGGTCCGGACTCATACTCCACTTCAATTGATGAATGCACTCTGATTGGAGGAGGAAATTATTTTGAATCACTTTTCCTCTAAAGTGGTCCGGCGGCAAAGGGGCAAGAGCAAACTGATAAGAGCTTGATTGAAAGATGGCGACATTTACATCACCACCGTTTTTAAGAACTCCCCAAGCGGCTAAAATAGTCCCTTTTGAATTGCTAGCAAGGCTGGTCGTTCCAAAAGCTTGGGGCGCCGTCGTAGCAGAAATGGTTGAGATATTTGTCGAAGACGACCAATCCCCCCCCAAAGGAAAGGTTGCACCTTGGACTCTGTACTCGGTTGCAGAAGATGCTTCTACCCACACAGCAGCTGCATCACCATTAGGATCCATGATCACATTTAGATTGGGTAAATTAGGGACTCCGGACGTAGGTGCTACTAGGTTAGAAGTCGAGGGAAACGCTGCCGATAACGTCCAAGTTTTTGTGATATGATCGTAAGTTGCAGCTTGGCCTCTATAAGAAACCGTATTAGACATATCTGTCCCCCAAACAGCTACAGCATCCCCATTCGAATCCATGGACACTTGAGGAGAAGGTGATAGCGTGCTGCTTACTACGGGAAAGGGAATCTCAACCCAAGAACTTCCATCAAAAAAAGCCGACACCACGGAATAATTACCAGAACTTAAGTTTTGCCAAACAGCCATAGCCTCCCCAGCCTCATTCATCGTCACAACAGGAAGAAGGATGGCCGATGGATCTGTACTAACGTAGGAGGGAAAAGAGGGGGATAAAGACCAGGAAGTGCCATTGTAAATAGCAGCCATTGCCGAAGTATTCCCAAAAGTTCCTCCTTGCCAAACAGCAACAGCTTTTCCGTTTCCATCAATGGAAATTCGAGGGAAGGATATCTCTAAAAAAGAACCGCTAGGGAAAGTAAGCGGTGTCCAAGTCCCATTGCTAAAGAGGGCAGAAGCAATAACAGTATCCGACGTCAAATTGTCCACCCAAACGGCTATAGCATTCCCGTTTGGCATGACAGCTACCTGTGGAAAACCTGGTGAATTGCTGCTGGGAGGAAACGAATTTGGTATATTTTGGAAATCTGTCCAACTTGTTGTGGGTGTAAATTTGGCACTTTGTTCACTAAAAAGAACTGTCGAAATATTTTCGAGATCCCAAACTACAATTGCTTCTCCAGCGGTATTTGAAGATATGTTAGGAAATAACGCAGCTGTTGAACAGCTTGAAGTATTTGTGAAGCAATCCCCTCCGAGATCGGTTGTATTTTGCCAGCTAGATGCGCCAAAAGGAAGGTTAGCTCCCAAAACAGTTGGTAAGTTAAAGGCATTCTCGACCCAAACAACCACCCCATTTCCACTTCCATCTTCTGCAATAGAAATTGAACCAAACCCTTGATTCGAGATAGGTATAGGTGTCTGCCATGTAGAGCCACTCAAAGAATTTAAAAATAGAACTGCCAAAAAGGCAATCAACAACCTAAACATAATTCTCCTTTAACAATCCAAAAGTTTCAAAAGATCAATGTGCACGACTAAGAACGGTTTTGACAAGAAAATTAAGATACTTAGATTTGTAGACAGACTTAAGGACCACTCTTATGAATGGTCCCAAGTTAGAGAAATTTTATAATCTTCCCATAAGGGCTAAAATAATGATAATGATCAAAATGACCCCTAAAATACCGCTAGGACCATAACCCCAACCTGCACTGTATGGCCAAGTTGGAATTGCTCCTAAAAGCAAGAGAATTAATAGTATAATCAGGATTGTTCCTAACATTTCAATTTTCCTTTTTAAAAAAACTTTTTGACTTTAATTTGCG
>JAGVKY010000168.1 GCA_020050175.1 Parachlamydiales bacterium | reverse complement strand
ATGAGACTGAGATGTCCAAAATGGGGGGTCTTGCCAAGATTTTTACCAAAACAAATTGGCTCTTTTTAATTGGCGTTCTTGCCTTAGCAGGAATTCCTCCCCTCGCCCCTTTCTTTAGTAAAGATCTTATTTTGGAAGAGGAGTCGATGACTGGCCATTTAGTTCTCTTTTATTTTGGCCTGGCCGCCTCTATTTTGACCGGCGTCTATTTAATCAGAGCCTACTATCTAACTTTCAAAAATGGCCTCACTGTTGTCGATAAAAGTGTGAAAGAAGCTCCGAATGTCATGCTAATTCCTGTCGCGATATTAGCTCTTCTTGCGATTTTTGGAGGTTTATTTGGGATACCAATTGAGGACTTCATCGACGACATTACACCCTTAGAAATTGAGCTCAGCCATGGTTTGCATTTCTCTTGGGAATTAGTGTTAGCAGTGACTGGAGCTTTCCTAGGCGTGATTGTCACTTATTTCGTTTATGCCCGTTATAAAGACCGGCTAGGTCAACCTATCACTTTCCTCAAGAAATCGTTTTATCTAAATGAAATTTATTGGAAAGCGATAGCTGTCCCCTTTATCACTTTGGCCCGCTTCGTTGCTGATTTTCTTGAGCCCAAAGTGATGGATGGCTCGATCCATGCAACGGCCGTTGCAACTAAAGGATTGGCGAGCGTAATCCAACAGGTTCAAAGCGGTCAAATCCGTTCATATGTCGCCTGGATGCTCCTAGGAGCCTTATCACTCATTCTCATTTTGGTGCTGATCTGATGCCTGCTCTTATGTGGTTATTTCTAACCCCTCTCATCGCCTTTGGTGCGGCCTTTCTCTTGCCTCGAAAGGCATTGCATAGTTTTTCTTTGTTGATGAGTTTAGTTCCCCTCTTGATCTTGATTTACGGAGTAAGCGCACCTGTTAACTACTCCTGGTTTCCTGCACTCTCGATCCATTTTCATTTAAGCGTTGATTCGATCTCTCTTATATTTTTGTATCTAACAGCAATTGTTATCCCTTTTGCTCTTCTCTCTTATAAAGGAGAAAGCCATCTCTTTTATGCCCTTGTTTTTATCTTAGAAGCTCTGCTGTTTGGTTTTTTTTCTGCGCGCGATCTATTTCTATTTACCTTTTTTTGGGAAGGGATGCTCCTTCCCCTCTATTTCATGATCAACATTTGGGGCGGCCCGAATCGGAAGATGGCTGCGATGAAATTTTTGATCTACATGATCGCCGGCTCTGCCTTATTAGTTGCTGCTGTCCTTTCTCTCTATTTCAATGAAGGGACATTTGATCTGGATAGGTTGGCAGGAGTTCCCTATACCGCATGGGTAGCCTTTATCTTTTTTCTCGCCTTTGCGGTTAAAACGCCCCTATTTCCTTTCCACGGCTGGCTCCCCGACGCCTATTTTGAAGCCTCTACTGCAGGGACTATTTTATTATCAGCCATTCTCTCGAAAGCAGGTATTTACGGATTTGTAAGGATCGGCACTGAACTTTTCCCCGCTCAAATGGCTGCATGGAGCCCTACCCTTCTCGCCTTTGCTATCACAGGGGTTTTCTGGGGGGCATTTTCAGCTTGGATGCAACGAGATTATAAGCGATTGATTGCCTATTCGAGTTTCTCCCATGTGAATTTCATTTTAGTCGGCCTTTTTGTCTGGAACCAGACAGCTGAGGTGGGAAGCATTTTGCAAGCCTTTAACCATGGCGTTACCATCACAGCCCTTTTTCTTGTAGCAGACTGGTTAGAAATAAGGTTAGGAACTACCACGATGAATCCCTTTTCAGGTTTAGCAAAATATTTGCCAAAGCTCTGCTGGATCACCCTCTTTTTTGTCCTCTCTTCTGTGGCTTTGCCTGGAATGAATAATTTTGTCGGTGAGTTGCTTATCCTATTTGGTCTTTATGTCAAAAGTCCGTGGCTTGCTGCTTTTCTTGGGACCATCGTCATCTTTTCGGTTGTTTACATGTTGAGATGGATGCAAAAAGTCTATTTTGAAAACCCATGCCCCCCCCAATCGAGTTTTGTTGATATCAAGGCCAAGGAAATCCTCATTGCCCTTCCACTGGTGTTTTTGATTTTATGGGTTGGCCTCTACCCCTCTCCTTTGTTGTCCCCCATTGACCAAGTCACCAAGGCCATCACCCGATGATGAACTTAAACGATTTTGCAGCGTTAAGTCCCCTTCTTATCTTGCTTGGAGGCGCTCTACTCATCCTCTTGCTTGAAAGCTTTAAAGAAGAAGCCTCAAAAAAACATTCCTTCTACCTAACTCTTTTTGTTCTATTGATCGGTTTAAGTGCAGCCCTCTATGCCCCTGTTAGCCAAAATCCTCTCTTGACACCTTGGCTAAAGTTTGATCAGCTGGCCCAACTATTTACTGTTTTCTTTTTGATCATTGGTTTAAGCGTTACACTCCTCAGCTCCCCCTTCTTCTATCATTTCGAAGCTCCTCGTGGAGAATATTATTTTCTCCTTCTTGCTGCCCTTTTTGGGTTAATTTTGATTGGGTCCGCCGCTGATTTCCTAACGTTATTTTTGGGAATCGAAACACTCTCTATCGCTCTTTACATTCTTTGCGGCTACATGAAGAACTGGGAATTTTCTTCGGAGTCTTCGATGAAATACTTCCTGATGGGATCTCTTGCTGCAGCGACTCTGCTTTACGGAATAGCTTTGGTCTATGGAGCCACAGGAACAACTCGATTGGAGGCACTATCTGACATTTTTAAAACACTCGGCGGTGTCGAAAAGAATTTATTTTTGAGTGGAATTGCCCTTGTTACAATAGCTCTTGCATTTGAGGCAGCTGTTGTCCCTTTTCATTTCTGGGCCCCCGACGTTTACGATGGAGCGCCGACACCTGTCACAGCCTTCATGGCTGTAGGGACAAAGGTCGGGGCATTTGCTGCCTTCATTCGAGTTTTTATGGAAGCGCTCCCACATTTTGATCCGATCTGGATCCACGGGATCACCCTTCTTGTTTATGCCACGCTTATCTATGCCAATTTTGTAGCGATCCGCCAAACCGAAATGCGTCGCTTTTTTGCTTATTCCGGCATTTCCCACGCCGGTTTTCTACTTATCCCACTTGCAGTCGGAACTCCAGAGGCTCTCTCAGCCTTAATTTTTTATTTGATTATCTATGCCATCGCGACCCTTGGCTCTTTCGCTGTCCTCTCTTTTCTCGACGAAAGAAGAGAAGGGGTCTCCTTTAAGCAACTAAAAGGTCTTTTTAAAAGATCTTCTTTACTTGCTGCCATTTTTATTCTCTGTCTCCTAACTCTGGCAGGAATTCCTCCGACGGTTGGCTTCTTTGCAAAATTTTACCTCTTCAAGGTGGCCTATCAAGCTCATTTTTACACCCTTGTGATTGTTGCCCTTTTAACAACGATCCTTTCAGCTTTCTACTACCTCCGCATTGTCGCTTTAATGCTTGCGGACGCCCCTGAAGATAACACGATTCCCACGAGATATTGGCCAGCTTCCTTTCTTGCGGTTACAGCGCTTGCCCTCATCCTCCTCTTCTCTTGGTTCCCCGCTCTAATTTCAGCAGTTTCAGGTTAAACAAATATTACTCTTTTGAAGGCATGAGTTATACTACATGGCTTCGTGCGGTTTTTTTATCTTTTACTCCTACTTTTTACTCCCCTTTGCGGAGGAGTTCCTCTAGATCTCTTGCAAAAAGTGCTAGATCAAGGGTTAACCATCGATCTTAAAGAGGTTAAGTATGAAAAGGGGGTGATTTTTACTGAAGAGGGAGGGGTCATCACTGGGCCAGGCCTTAGGATTCAAGGAAGAAATTTATATCTTTCTTTTGAAGAGGAGCAAGGGGCTGTTGTCATCGCCAATGGCGATTTGCTGGTGGAGTATGGTTGCTATACTTTCGTTGGTGAAGAGTTCATGTATGACTTTGAAAAGAAGTGGGGCCTTTTAAAGTGCGGTACAGCAGGACTTGAACCGTGGTTTTTCAAATCATCTTTAATAGAGCTATTGCCTAACGGCGACATCGGCTTTAAAAACTCTCTTATCACAACAACAGAAGAAGACAACCCCGCCTGGTCTCTCATTGCCGATGAGGCCGTTTTAGAAAATCGAAGATATATCAAAGCCTTTGGCCTACGGCTTCAAGTGGGGAAAATACCCCTCTTTTGGCTCCCCTGGTTTAAGGGGGATCTCCATTCTCTTCTCGACCATCCGATTAAATATAGGATCCGTTGGGGAGGTGAGCAGGGCCTTCGCATTGGGATGATTTTTAACTTTTTCTCATGGGGCGGCCTTGATCTCTCTTTCCGTTTCGATTGGCGATTTAAAAGAGGGCCGGGTGTCAGCATTGAGTCTGACTTTGTAAGTAATGATGGGAGAACTTACGCCAACACCATCAACTATGTTGCTTTGGACAACTCCATTGAGAACCTTAAACAACAACTCCGTTTTCGTTACCAAGGGATTTTTGGCCACACAACTGCCGATGGAAGAACCCATTTTAGACTTACCTATGACAAGCTAAGCGACAATCAGATGTCGGTTGACTATTTTGAGCGAGATCTAGAGTTAAAAACGGGGAAAAGGACTGAAGCGAGCATCGTCCATATCTCCCCTTCGCTTCTAACTAGCCTTTATACCCGGGTTAAGATCAACAATTTCCAAACGGTTAAGCAAGAACTGCCCAGTCTTAACCTCACCCCCTACCCCACCATCTTTGAGCGTTGGGGGTGGATCATGGAAAGTCGCACAGATATTGGATTTTTAGACTATAGGTATGCCAAAGAGGTTCCCTCTTTGCATAGTTACAGAGCTGGCCGCTTTTTCTTTGAACCTAAAATTTACAATACTTCCTCCTTTGGACCTCTTGTTGTGACTTCAACATTGGGGGGGATTGGGATTGCCTATAGCCACCGTCCAAAGGGGGGGGATTTTGCCTGGGTTGGAGTTGGTCAAGGGGAAATAGAGGGCAAAGTCCGCCTAAAAAGGAATTGCGGGATTTTTTCCCATACCATCGAACCTTATCTAAAAGTCGTTGGATATACCCCTCCAACACTTTCTCCCAATCACCATTTTATTTTTGACATTGAAGATGGGTGGTCCTCTTTGCAATACACCCGCTTTGGCATGCGCAATTTACTTTTTGCATTTGGAGACAGCAGCCAACCGGTCCGATCTTTAACTGCTGATCTCTATTCCAACCTTTTTTTAGGAAAAACGGGGGGGAGCGATCCCATCCCAAAAATACATTTTGATCTCTTATTCGATCCAACTCCTTCGATCCGACAGGTTGTTGAGAGCGCTTGGGATTTAAATCACCAACAGCTTGACCATCTCAATGTCAGACTAGATTGGACTTTAAACGAAAATATTGCCTTAGGGACTGAGTACCGGACACGAAGCCGTTATTCGTGGCGAAAACTCGACCCAAACAATTACTTTTTAGATAGCTACAGAAATGTCCAGTCGCTTCTCCACTCAACAGTCTCTGATCAGAGAGATACTTTTTTATGGAGAAGTTTTTTTCGTTTTCATCCTAATCTTGCCCTTCAGCTCGAACTTAGACGGGGTTGGCATCGTAAAAAAGAGGCCAACTACACCGAATATGAAATCGATCTTCTCACCACCATCCGCTCCATCTGGGAACTAAGAATTTCCTATCAAAAGAAAGAGGATGACCACCGCGTGGCCCTCTATTTTAACCTCCATCAGGACCGCCCCTGTCGCTAGACAAGTAAACAACCAACCATGAGTTGTTTGCATTTAAACAATCACTTTAAAACCATTTAAACTTCGACCGGCTCCTCGACTTTCACTTCAGGAAACAATTCGAAAAATCCTTTTATAGCTGTCCCCAATCCTATCGATAAAATGTCCCAACTATGAACAATCACCTCACGAGCTAGCCCCTCTTCGGTACCAGAAAGGGCGGGATAAGAGGCGTAAATTTGGAAAGCAATGAACGAGATAATGCCTACGACACCCCCGGAAAGACCAATAATAATTTTAGAAAAAGAGAGGCCGACACCCCACTTCCAATTGTAATCCCACATTATAGGAGTGCCCATCTCCATCAGAAAAATTGTATTACAGTAAATCTCCATCTGTTCAGAGTAAAATTTTTCAATGATTTGAAGATGACGAAGCATGGAAATGAAAATAAACAGGCTACATAAATAAAGTTTAAATTTCTAACAGAACAAAAATCATGATAAGCTTTGAGCCTTATAAGGGAAGAGACACTTGCAAATGTCTCTATAGGAGATCTTATGCAAATTGTCGTTATCGGAGTGGGATATGTGGGTCTTGTGACGGGGACCTGCTTTGCTGAAATGGGACACCATGTTGTCTGCCTTGATATCGATGAAAGTAAAATTGAGCAGCTCAAAAAAGGGGAAATTCCTATCTATGAACCTGGTCTTCAAGAGATGGTTCTTAGAAATCAAAAATCGGGAAGATTAAGTTTTACCTCGTCCTATCAAGAGGGGATGCAAGGCGCACGTGTCGCTTTTATTGCAGTCGATACACCTCCCTTACCTGATGGACAAGCCGACCGGAGCCGCGTCTTTGGAGTTGCAAAATCGATTGGTCTTACCATGAAGGAAGAACTCCTAATCGTTACGAAATCAACAGTTCCTCCGGGTACAACTCACGAAATTAGACGGATTATCGAAGAGCAAGGCAAAGGGATCCCCTTCGCCGTTGCCTCCAATCCCGAGTTTTTAAAAGAGGGGTCTGCACTGGCAGATTGCCTAAAGCCAGATAGAGTGATTGTCGGTGTTGAAAAGGAGGAAGATGGTTACCTCCTCCACAAATTATTTGCCCCTTTCATGTTGAGCCATGATCGTTTCATTGTGATGGATATTTTGAGTGCTGAGCTCACTAAATATGCAGCCAACTCGATGCTTGCCACACGCATTTCCTTCATGAATGAGCTCTCCCGTTTGGCTGAAATTTTAGGCGCTGACATTCAACAAATACGAAAAGGGATTGGATCTGATAAAAGAATTGGCCATGCCTTTCTCTATCCCGGCATTGGTTATGGAGGCTCTTGCCTTCCGAAAGATGTAAAAGCTTTGGTCGCACAGGCGAGAGCTTTAAATTCTCCCCTTTCCCTTCTTGAACAAGTCGATGCTGTCAACCAATCTCAAATTGAGTGGTTTATCAACTCTCTTTTACAAGCTCTTGCTGACATTGAACAACCGGTGATAGCTGTCTGGGGACTTGCGTTTAAACCTGATACAGATGACTTACGCGAGGCTCCAGCCCTCACTGCTATTAAGCGTCTTTTGGCTAACAAAGCGAACTTGCGCCTTTTTGATCCGATTGCGATGGATCGAGCCAAACAAATCCTCCCTGACAATCCCTTCTTAACATATTGCTCTTCGGAATTAGAGGCGGCTTTTGGGGCTGATGCCATTTTGCTGGTGACGGAATGGAAGCAATTCCGCTTCATTGATATGGAAGAGGTCAAAACAAAAATGCGCGGCCACCTTTTCTTTGATGGAAGGAACCAATATGCACCTGAAGAGATGGCAAAAATGGGCTTTTACTATAAAAGTATCGGTCAACCAGTTATAGAATCACATGCCCTTAGAACAGACTCTTCAAAGACTTCTTGATAAAGCTAATATTTCAACTGCCTTAAGGCAAGCGGCCTATTACTCGTTATTTCCGGGCGGAAAGAGATTCCGTCCGCAATTGGCCTTGAATATTGCCTCTCTTTACGGACCTCTTCAAAGAGGCTGGGATGTGGTTTGTTCACTGGAAACCCTCCACACCTATTCCTTGATCCATGATGATCTCCCCTGCCTTGATAACGATGATTTAAGAAGAGGAAAACCCTCCCTCCACAAGGCTTTTGGAGAAGCAACCGCCCTTTTGACAGGAGATTTTCTTTTAACTTGGAGCTTTGAAATCTTAGCGAGAGCGGAAAACTTTACCTCTGACGAAAAAATACAGCTAATCCAGGTCCTCACGGAGGCCTCAGGAGGCGAAGGGATGGTGGGCGGCCAGCTCCTCGAGCTTACCAACACCTCCCCTGAAGAGCTCTTTACGATCTACCGCGGCAAAACCGGCATGTTGATAGAAGCTGCCGTTCTGTTTGGCGGCATCATCGGCAAAGCCCCCGACCTCGACAAATTAAAAAGTTATGGACGTCACCTAGGCCTCGCCTTTCAACTCCGTGATGACCTCGACGATCATGAACAGGATCAAAAGTCAGGTAAGCTCACTCTCTCCACCTGTTTTGGCAAAGAAAAAGTGGGCAAATGGCTCGAGGACGAACTCCAAGCCTGCCAGGATCTTTCTCTTTTTCAGATCACGATCTAAGTAGGGCCGCTGGAAAAAAAGTCATCTTTTAAGTAATTAGGCTTTTTCTGCTTCCAGGCATAGAAAAGTCTCAGGATAACGTAATTAACCAGTTCTTAACTTCATCCTATGGAACTTCCATTTGCGGAAGAGATGTTCTGTTAGACGGAAAGCAATAACGGCGACCACTGCTTCGAGGAGGATTTTTTCATAGAACAGTTGGAAATGGCCCATGTAAAGAGACTCGCCTGTTTGAATGAATAGAGCGAAAAAGAGGGTCAGGGCAAAGAGTTCCACCGTTTTTCCTAAGAAGAGGAAGGAACGAATGGTTTCTACGCCAATTGTGGCTACGATCCAAAGGAGAGGATAGATCCCAAAGGGAAGATGGTTAATGGTGAGATCGTAAAGGGTGCCCCAAAGGGTAGCGGCAAAAAGGGCTTTTCTTCTATGCCCTTCCTGCAACAGGGTGACAACCCACCCCATTGGAGGATGGAGCCAAAGGGGAAATAACAGACACGTATAAAGGGTCGAAAGTATGGGTCTTTTCACTTTTTCACCTTTTGGGTTGTCAGACCGCGCCTCTCGTGTTGATCATGATCGGAACCGTTTTAGCCACGATTTTTAGATCGAGAAGAAAATTGCGATTCTTAACGTAAGCTTCTTCAAGCTCAAGCCGCTCGCGGTAGGTCGTCAGACTTCTTCCATTCACTTGCCAAAGGCCGGTCAGTCCTGGACGTACAGTGAGGATGTGAAGAGCACGCTCTTTGAAATGTTGTTCTATCTCTTCCATCACAACAGCTCGAGGACCAACAACACTCAGATCTCCTTTTAAGACATTCCAAAATTGAGGAAGCTCATCGAGGGAAGTTTTTCTTAAAAAATTCCCTATTCTTGTAATGCGGGGATCTTTTTTAAGTTTTCTTTTCTCTTCCCATTCTTTCTTTAGTTGGGGATCTTTTTCTAAAAGCTCTTTGAGTTGCTGATCAGCATTAGGAACCATGGTCCTGAACTTGTAACAGGTAAAGGCCTTTCCT
>JAGVKY010000162.1 GCA_020050175.1 Parachlamydiales bacterium | reverse complement strand
TCTACAATATGAACCACCCCTGTGGTCCGTCGTCTTCTCTCTCGCCATTTTCACAGCGGTTACGCCTCTCGCCCCATGGCTCTGGCTTACCGTCGCCACCTGGCTCCTTGTCGCCTATCTAGCCTTCCGTGAAATGAGAAAATAATTTGCTGAAAATTTTCTAATTAATTAGGGCATAGGTACTTATAGCTTAAATAAACGGCTAAAGTAACTTTGCTATGCTCAAATATACCAAAAAATGGTATATTCTAGATTACAGAGAGTGGGTTCAATGCAAAAAAGTCTCTGGGAAGTCGGCCTTTCTACAAAGGCAAAGCGTCAAATTAGTGAGTTAGAGAAAAAGAATCCTAAGGTCTACGCTCTTTTTGCATTGCTTGCAAAAGAGTTAGAGGTATCAGGCCCTTGGCGTAAAAATTGGCCTCATTATAGTCCTTTAAAGGGGAAGAATTTGCCTGAGAATACTTTTCATTGTCATATAAAGTCGGGGAAACCGACTTATGTGGTTTGTTGGTGTATTGAGGATAAAGAAGTAAAAATTATTGAGGTTTTTTATGTCGGCACACACGAAAAGGCACCCTACTAGAGAACCGTTATGTCCTACTCATGTTAAGGAAGGTCAAAAGTCAATCCCTTGGAGAAATGCTTTTAAAAAAGGTATTGAGGAGTTTTCTGAGATTGGTCTTGTGCTTAAGGGGGGACGCTCTAAAGCAGGGTTGACCCAGAAGCAATTGGCTGAAAAGATTGGGATCAAAACACACCATATTTCTGAGATGGAGCATGGCAAGCGTCCTATTGGCAAAAAAATGGCACACCGTCTTGCAGAAGTCTTGAACGTTGACTATCGCGTATTTCTTTAGAGCTCTTTATTAAAAGCAGAATGCAAACTTTGAGGATCCATTTGGTTTATGCAAGGGGCCTCTTTGCAGGAGCGGAGGTGGCGGCACCGTTGATCGAAGGTTTCGCCGTAAGGGCAGGAACCTTGGATGGAGCGGTGCAGGGTACCAATGGGACGGAAGACGGAAGATTGGGAGGGGCCGAAGTAGGAGAAGGTGGAGATTCCTGCTGTTGCTGCTAGGTGAAGGGGGAGGGAGTCGGGAGAGATAACGAGGCGGCATTTTCCCATCACCCGCTGGAGAAGGGGAAGGGAGAGCTTGGGCAAGAGGGTTCCCTCTATTTTTTCAGCAAGAATAGTTGCATCAGCTTTTTCTTGCGGACTTCCCCAAGAGAAGAGGAAAGGGCAATTTTCTTTTTTCTGCACCTCTTTTAGAAAAGAGAGGAGAGTGGTCACTGGTAGGGTTTTATTTTTCCACATCGAGCCGGGGGAAACGAGGATGGGCTTTGATTGGAGTGGAAGAGACCAAAGGGTGCTCTCTTCTTCTGGTGAGAGGGTTAACTCTATTTTTTCATCCAGAAGGGGAATGATCCCAAAAACTCTTTCAATCAGCCCCAGATAGTCTAGGCGGCGGTTGGCACCTGTTGGGGGATCATATTTTTCATTTGTTACCAAAAGATTAGGCCATTCTCGAACCGTCTTTCTTCCATAACCAACTTTTCTGTTAGCTTTGGCTTTCCAAGTGACCCAAGAAGATTTGAAATTAGCTTGGAGATCAAACAGGAAATCGTAATGTTCACTTTGCAATTCATGAACAAAGGCCTTGACTTGAGACCGGGTCGATTTTGAAAAAAGAGAGTTTCTCCATCCTTTGCTATCGATTTTAAGAACTTTTCGGATCATTGGATGAGCTTCAAGAAGGGGAGCGCCCCCTCTTTCGGCCACCCAGTCGATGGTGCAATCAGGAAAAGCTCTTTTGAGATTAGCAATGACAGGAAAGCATTGGAGGATGTCGCCAAGACTTGATGTTTTAACAATCAGGATGTTAGTCAATCCAGCCTCCTCCGAAGACCTTTTCATCATCATAGAAAACAGAAGCTTGTCCAGGTGTTATCGCCAGCTGGGGTTCATCAAAGAGGACGTGAGCTTTTAGGTCGGGGAGGGCTGTCACTGTTGCTCTTGATTCCGGACTGCGCGAACGGATCTTAACATGCAAGCGAAACGATTCCCCGATAGCAGGATCTTTGGCGATCCAATTGACTCTGGAGACCGTCATTTCCCTTTTTTCTGCTTGGTGCTTTTCTCCCATCACCACATCTTTAGTCAGAGGGTCAATTGAACTCACATAAAGGGGTTTGTTAAAGGCGATGCCTACTTTTCTTTGTCCGACAGTGACACTGTGGATTCCATTATGGTCACCTAGAACAGTGCCATCCACGTGGCGGATTTTCCCTTTAGCTTCAGCTGCAAGTTCTGGGAAGTGGCGCTCCAGAAAGGCCGCGTAATCCCCATCTGGAATAAAGCAGATATCTTGACTCTCCGGTTTTTTAGCCGTTACAAGATCTGCCTCTTCAGCAAATGCCCGTATTTCTGGTTTAGAGTATTCGCCGCAGGGGAAGAGAGTTTTTGACAATTGTTCCTGCGTCATGCTGAATAGGAAATAGGATTGATCCTTAGAGCGGTCTTTGCCTCGCAGAAGGTTCCAGCGGTCACCTGCCTCATCAAAACCTATCCGAGCATAATGGCCTGTCACAACATAGGCAGCCCCGATTTCCATGGCTTTTTTGTAGAGGGCATCAAACTTTAATCGTTCGTTACACAAAATGCAGGGACTGGGGGTCCTTCCGGCAAAATATTCTCTTGCAAAAACTTGGACAACATTTTCCCAAAATTCTTCTCTAAAATTGATAGCGTAGTAGGGGATGCCAAGTTTATTAGCGACAAGTCTTGCATCATCGACCGACTCTTCGCCGCAGCAACTCTGCCCTGTGGAGCAAGATTCAGCTTCGGCCCCTTTATAAAGACGCATGGTCATGCCGACAGAGCGATAGCCCAGATCGACCATCATTTTGGCAGCAACGGAGGAGTCAACTCCTCCAGACATAGCAACAACTACAGTTTCGGCGGTCATAAGTTTTTTTAAAAAATATAACCACAGAGCACACAGAGAGACTTCGTCCCTTCAGTCTATTTTAAACGGACGAAGTCTCTCTCTAGATCTCTGTGGTTGAATTATTTTAACACAAGGTGGCGATTTGAGTGTTAAGCCAATTGGCTGAAGCAAGGACTACATCCATTGTCTCTTTAAAAAGTTTTCCCTCTTGATGTAGACCTTCAAGTTCTTCGATTGGCCACCAAACAGCCTCTTCTGTTCCTCTTAACGTTGGATCGCCGACGATTCGACCGACGAAGATCGCGTCGATATGCTGGTGGGCAGGCTGATCCTTATGAGGAGGGATTTCTTCCAATTGCATGAGAAAAGGGCGGGGGACGCTTTTGGCGTTTTTCTCATCAACGGTAAGCCTTTCATCGCTGAGAATCAAAGCGTTTAGGCCGACCTCTTCTTTTGTTTCCCGAAGAGCCGCTTCATGGATGAGTTCGCCGGGATCGACATGTCCGCCAGGAGGAAGCCAAAGACTAAACTTTGGATGCCAAATCAAGAGTACTTTCCCCTCTTCAATAAGGAGGAGTGTGGCCGTCCAATGTTTTTCGATCATGAAATGAACATCTCTTCAGGCACTAAAATTTCTTCGGGACGGACATGTCTAAAGGTTTTTCGATGAATAGGGCAGGGGCCATACTCTTTCAGCGCTTTTAGATGCTTCTCTGTCCCATACCCTTTGTGTTTGTCAAATCCATATTGAGGATACATCTCATGGTATTGAAGCATTAGCCGATCACGTGTCACTTTAGCTAAGATGGAAGCCGCTGCAATGGATTGTGAAAGAGAATCGCCATCGATAATTTTTTCGGCTGTGATGTCTGGGTGGGGGAGAGATAAACCTTCCACAAGCAAGAGGTCAGGTTTTATTTTTAAGCCAGCCACAGAAATAAGCATGGCTTGAATGGTGGCTTGGTAGATGTTGATCCGATCGATCTCGTCGGCGTCAATCAAACCAAGAGCATAGACAACATTGGGGTGGGAGACAAGGGCTTCAAAGAGGATTGCCCGTTTTTCGGGTGACAGTTTTTTACTATCATTGACGCCTGGGATGAGCAATTTGCGTGGCAAAATGCAAGAAGCTGCCACAACTGGGCCTGCAAGTGGGCCACGGCCTGCTTCGTCAATACCCGCAAGAAATTTATAGCCGGCTTTGTAAGCCTTTTCCTCGAATTTTGTGAGTTTTTTCAATCGTCGCCATTCGTCCTCTTTACTTCCAGAATAGAGCTTTTCCTCGGAGATCGCCTCTAAAACTTCTGGTCTTAAAGTGCTTCTCGAAGCTTTTTTCTTTTCCGGAGGAAGTTGCAGTTGCCCGTCCATTAATCACTGGTCCCATTGTCTGTCGTCGTACTAAACGATGGGCAACTGCTAAGAGTCTAAACCCTAAGCTTACGCTTGAGGTGCTGACTCTTCGCTGTTCCCAGCGCCAGATTGATTATCTACAGAAACGCGTGATTGAGCAACACCGCCGAGACGAGCTTGAACTTTAGCAGCTTTCCCTTGTTTACCGCGGATGTAATAAAGTTTTGCACGACGCACTTTACCCGAACGGACAACTTCAATCTTCGCAATTTTAGGGCTATGAAGAAGGAAAACTCTTTCCATCCCTTCGCCATAAGCTACGCGGTGCAAAGAGAAAGTCTCAGAAAGACCTGAACCCTTCTTGGCAATCACAGTACCCGCAAAGACCTGGATACGCTCTTTGTCACCTTCGATAATCCGGAGGTGAACTCTAATTGAGTCCCCTACACGAAAATCGGTGACATCTTTTTTAAGCTGCTCTTTATCGATCTCTTGGACGATCTCTAATTTAGTCATTGAACCTAAACTCCAATTTTTTAAGCGTTTGCAAAAGTTTCTTAGCTAGAGGAGTGACTTTTGCTATCACTTCTAATTTATTTACCCCCGATCAAGTCGGGTCGGTAGCGGAGAGTTTTTAGCCGGGCCTGTTCCCGACGCCATGCAGCAATTTTTGCATGGTCTCCACTCTTTAATATGGGAGGAATTTCCTTCCCTTCAAATATTTCTGGCCGCGTGTAGTGGGGACAATCAAGCCATCCCTCACCTTCAAACGACTCTTCGTCTTTGGACGTCTCATCGCCAAGCGCACCTGGAATAAATCTCACCAGGGCATCAAGCACAAGGAGAGCCGCCACACAGCCACTCGTCAAGACAAAATCGCCTACAGAGACAATCTCATCGACCTCAAGATCAATGACCCTTTGGTCAATCCCTTCGTAATGCCCCGACAAAAGAACGAGATGCTCTTTTGTAGCAAACTCTCTTGCCATCGCCGCCGAAAAGGATTTTCCTTCCGGTGAAAGATAGACAACTTTTGTCCCGGGTCTACGGGAGGCGCGGATCGCTCTTACCGTCGGTCCCGGCATCATCACCATTCCAGGTCCACCGCCGTAGGGGCGGTCATCGACCTTATGATGCTTGTCCTCAGTAAAATCGCGGACATTGACACAGTTGACTTTGAGAAGTCCCTTTCCAATCGCCCTACCTAAAATAGACTCGCGCAAAGGGGAGTCAAAATAGGCGGGAAATAAGGAAAGGATGTCGATATCCATTTAGGCAGCCACCAAAATTAAGCAGCCGCTTTGCGAGCTTTCCGAGCTTTCCTTTTTTCTAATGCCTTCGCACGACGGGAAACTTCGTTTGCTTTTTGCTGGCGGATAACTTCTGGAGCCACTTTTTCTAAAAGAGCACTTGCTGTTTCAGAAACTTGCGCTCCTTGCTTCATCCAGTGGGCAACCCGATCGGTCTCGATAAAGATTTGCTTGGATTCATCCTTATCATGCGGATTATACCAGCCTACCATCTCGACATAATCCCCTTCGCGAGAATTGCCTCTTTCTGTAACAACAATCCGGTACATTAACCTGTTGGTCTTTCCTTGTTGTCTTAGTCTGATTGTTAGAGCCATGCTTTTTAGCCTCCCATCATCTTTTGCAGGTGTTTCATATTCGGCCCTTTTTTAAAGAACTCTTTGGCCTGGCCATACATTTTGACCAAGCGATTAACATCGTCTAAATCTGTACCGCTCCCACGAGCGATTCTTTTTCTGCGGGGCATCGATAACTCGACACGCCCTCTTCTCTCCTCAGCAGTCATGGAGAGGATCATCGCCTCAAGGCGATAAAACTTTTTCTCATCCAGATCACCGAGGTTCATTCCCCCCATGCCTGGGAGCATCCCGAGCAATCCTTTTAAGGGTCCCATCTTTTTGACCATCTGGAACTGCTTAACAAGATCCTCATAGGTAAAACTTGCGTCGAGGATCTTTTTTTCCATATCCTCAACAGTTTTAGCATCCATGTGCTCCTCGGCCTTTCGGACGAGGTTAATGGTGTCTCCCATCCCTAAAATCCGATCGGCCATCGACCGGGGATTAAAGAGCTGTAAATCTTCGACTTTTTCGCCTACCCCTTCAAATTTAAGGGGTTTACCCGTTACATGACGGATAGAGAGAGCTGCACCACCACGTGTATTGCCATCAAGCATCGTCAAAACCGCACCTGTGATTCCAAGCTCTTTCTGGAAAGTATCTGCAGTTCTAACCGCATCTTGTCCAAGGGTTGCGTTTGCAACGAGCAAGGTCTCTGTTGGCTTTAGGAAATTTTTCATTTCCCTTAACTCGTCCATCAACTCCGCATCGATATGGAGCCGGCCAGCAGTGTCAACGATGACAAGATCATGCTTTTGTGCTCTAGCATGCTCTGCACCCTTTTTCGCGACAACTCGAGGGTCTTTTTCGCCCGCGATCGAAAAAACAGGCACCCCGATTTGGCTTCCCAAAATTTGGAGCTGTTCGACCGCCGCAGGTCTCTGCAAATCGCACGCGATCAAAAGGGGTCTTTGCACATCTCCCTTTTTTTTCAAAAAGCGGGCAAGTTTAGCCGAAAATGTCGTCTTTCCTGACCCTTGTAAACCGCAAACCAAGAAAAAACTTGGCTCTTGGGAGAGGTTTAAAGGGGCCTCTTCTCCACCCATAAAAGCAACAAGCTCATCATGGACAGCCTTAATAAATTGCTGACCTGGCTTAATCGCTCCAAGAACTTTCTTTCCTAAAGCCTTCTCTTTGATGTTGTCGATCAGAGCCTTCACGACAGGATAAGAGACATCGGCTTCTAAAAAGGCATCTCTGACTTCTTGCACAGCCTGGGAGATGTTTTTTTCAGTCAGTTGATACTTCCCCGAAAGACGGGCAAAGATCCCCTGAAATTTTTGGGAAAGATTATTTAGCATAGAAGCTCGAGAATCTTAACTTAAAAAACATTACTTTTCAATGAGAGAGGTGCCTGGAATAAACAAACCTCGGATGAGAGGCAAGATCCCGCTCAACAAGAGTGTTGCTCCAGATAGGAGGAGAGAAAAGTTCAGAGACGCTTTTGCCTTGAGTGGAGCCTATTTCCAAGAAAAGCTCTCCCTCAGGATTCATTAGGGGAGGAAGCTCTTCTTTTATCCTTCGGTAAAATAGAAGGCCATCCTCTCCTGCTAAAAGAGCAGTGGAGGGCTCATAGTCTTTCACGCTGTGGTCGAGATGTTCATATTCAAAAGTGGTGACATAGGGGGGGTTAGAAATAAGAACGTCTATTTTTAACCCTTTGATA
>JAGVKY010000130.1 GCA_020050175.1 Parachlamydiales bacterium | reverse complement strand
CTATACCATTGGGGTGAATTTGGCTGGATTGCCAGGAATCAGCCTTCCAACTTCTATGACCTCGGAAGGTAAACCGATGGGCTTTCAGCTCATTGCCCCCTTTGGGGAGGACAGCCGTCTTCTTCAGTTTTCAAAAGGGATGGAAGATGCAGGACTTATTAAAATTGAAGAGCCAAAGGGAATCTGACCATGGAATTCGAAACCATCATCGGTCTTGAGGTCCATGTCGAGCTCAACACCGTCTCTAAACTCTTTGGTCGGGATAGAAATCGATTTGGAGATGAACCGAATACCAATATTGGGGTTGTCGCCACCGGACAACCAGGAGCACTCCCTGTTCTCAATAAAGAAGCGGTTAGACGAGCCGTTCGGTTAGGTCTCGCTCTCGGATCAGAAGTGCAGCATTACAGCCGATTTGATCGAAAGTCTTACTTTTATCCCGATAGTCCACGAAATTTTCAGATCACCCAATACACTTTTCCCATCATCAAAGGGGGAACGGTCGTTGCTGAAGTGAATGGTGTCGAAAAAAGTTTTGCCGTTACCAGCGCCCACTTGGAAGATGATGCTGGGATGTTAAAGCATTTTTCGAACTTTTCGGGTGTCGACTATAACCGTGCCGGCGTACCTCTTATCGAAATTGTGTCCGAACCTTGCATGCGAAGCCCCGAGGAGGCCGCTGCTTACGCGATGAGCCTTAAGGCAATCTTGGAATATATCGATGCCTCTGATTGCAATATGGAGGAGGGGTCGCTCCGGATCGATGCCAACGTTTCTGTAAGGGAAAAGGGAGAAGAAGGATTCCGGAATAAAGTAGAAATTAAAAATATGAATTCCTTTAGTTATCTCATGACGGCGATCCGTGGCGAGGTTGAAAGGCAAAAAAAAATCTATCTTTCAGGAGGAGCCATAGTTTCTTCCACCTATCGTTGGGACGCTGAGAAAGGGGAAACCATCCTCATGCGAAAGAAGGAAATGGCCGAAGATTATCGCTATTTTCCTGAACCCGATCTCGTGCCGATTGTTTTGACACCCGCTTTTATCGAAGAAGAGAGAAAAAAACTCCCCGAACTGCCCCGTTCCAGGGAAAAAAGGTACGTTGAGACTTTAGGAATTTCCCCTCATCACGCCTTTTTGATCACTGCCAATCGCTCCCTTGCCGACTATTTTGACCGAGCCTTAACTCGTTCGAAAAATGGGAAAAGCTTATGCAGTTGGATGCTTGTCGAATTTTCTGGCCGTTTGAAGGAGAAAGGGATTGATCTTGATAAATCGGGTATCCCAGCCGAATCTATTGGGGAGCTTGTTCAGCTCATTGATGAGGGAAAGATAACAGGTAAAATTGCCAAAAGTGTCGCCGATGAGATGGTGGTAAACCCAACTCGTACTCCCCTTGAAATTGTTACTTCAAATCCTGCCTATCTTCCAGTGAGTGGAGTTACTGAGCTCGGGCCTATTGTTGACGAGGTTTTACGTGAAAATTCCCAATCGATCCAAGACTTTCGTCAGGGTAAAGAGAGGGCCTTTGCTTTCTTAGTGGGTCAAGTCATGAAAAAGACTCAAGGGAAAGCCGATCCAGCTATTGTTCACCAGCTACTAAAACAAGGTCTTGAAAAGTATTAAAAAACCACATTTTTTATAAAAAAAATCTTTCTCTTAATACTGATTTTGTTTAATCTTGGATATTACAAATAATTTTTATCACTGAGGACTATATTTTATGGCAGCACCAGCAGCAGCCCCAGGCAATCAACCCGGTTGGATTGATCAAGCCCGAGCAAACCTTCAATATGCATTTAATCAAGCAGGCGAAAAACTTGGGTACGGTTATCGTTCGACTGTTCTTTGGGGGCGTAATGTTTTTATATGGGCGAGCGATCAACACGGAAAAGTGTTTGGTCGTGATGGTCGTTTAAATAACCTTCCAGCTGCAACAGTTAATAAAATAAGATTAACTGTTCCAGATGCCTTTATTCTTCTCGCAGGAGCTTTTGCTCTTATTACTCGACCTCTCTTTTTTGTGGCAGGTTGTGCGGTCGGTGCGGCTGAGCGCTATTTTGGAAAAGGGAAATCCATCAATCAATACATCTGGGAAAAAGCACATAAAGTGGTTCCATTTGGTAAAGATAATCATGGGATTCTCCATGCTTTCACCGGAGCAAATGGGGCTGGGTTCTCTCTACAGGCTACTCACTTCGTCGCTCTCTTAATCCTCCTAACTCCGATTGCAAAACAGGGTGCTGCTTTCTTTACGGGTTATGAATTGGCACGCTGGGGTTTACAAAAAGTTCTACCTGCTGAAGCAAGAGGAGAAGGGGAAGACAATTTCGGCGTAGAAATGCATGATTTGGGTGATAATGCTGGCCAACCTGCTCAGGTAGTACCTGATGATGAGTAATAAAACGCTCTAAAAGGAGTCGAGACGTCCTCGGGAAGATTTCTTCTCGAGGATTTTTTTTGCCTTTTTAGCCTCTTCCTTGATTTCGCGGAATTTCTCTTCATCCCCGGCAAGGGCTAATGTCCAATCGAGCGCTTCAAGTGTTGCTTCCCGATCATTCATGCTAAATAGGATTTTCGCGAGATGGAAATAAGGGAGAGGATTCTCGTCTTCGCAGAGGGTGGCAAGCTCATAGGCATCTTTTGCTCCTTCGAGATCGCCCTGTTTTGAGAGAGATAGACCGAGACCGATCCAATAGTCGCCTCCTTTGGGGTGAAGGGTAGCCAAAAAGAGAAAAGCATTAGCGGCGTCTTGGAACTTGCCCCCTTCTAAGAGAGCACGTGCTGCCTGATGAAGGAGAGTCATCTGCTCTTGGGTAACACCCAAGATTTGCTGAGCACTCTTTCCTTCCCTCAGGGCGCGGCGAAGTTTGTCCTTGTCCTTAAAGCAGGATTTTATCTTCGACTTTAAATTTAAGTTATCAAAGTCTTCTAGGGGCATAAAAGTAATCGAATGGTTATACTATCTGAAAATCGAAGATAAAAAGAAATGGCCAATCCTTTAGCTCGCTTTCCAGGTTTTCCTTTCCTCGGACAATTTCCTAGAATTCAAGATATTACTTTTCAACAAGTGCGACGCGTTATCACTTCTATTGTCCAAACCATCCTCATTTTATTAGGAGCCAATTACTTTGCTCGCCGCCATTCTCTTCTCTTTGTGTCAGGTTTGGCGATTGGGGTGATTTTTGATCAACAAGTCAACGATACAGTCCAAAAAGTTCAGAGGATCTTCCAGGCGAATCTTCTTAATAAGCTTGCAATGGGTTTCTTTTTTATGCTGACTTTGCCGATTGCCTTGGATTTTCTGACCTTCGGCTTTTCCGCTAAATTGGCTAGCGCCTTGGCGATTAAGTCCCGTCCCCCGCTGGATGAAAACGTTTAAACTTTTCTTTTAGTTGTTTAAGAGATATTTGGGTGTATCTCTCTGTTGATGAGATGGCCCCATGTCCCAAAAGTTCCTGTATGACTCGGATATCTGCCCCTCGGTCCAAAAGATGGGAGGCGTAAGTATGACGGAGGGTATGGGGAGAAATTCTATTCCCAAGTCCTGCCTCTTTTGCATGTTTTTTGACAATTTCCCAAACTTCAATTCTGTCGATCGCCCTCCCCTTTTGATTTAGAAAAAGGGGATCCTCTCTTTCGGGAATATTTATTCGGGAGGCCAGATAGCGATCTAAAGCATGGATGGCTTGTTTGCCAATGGGGACAACCCTCTCCTTCCCCCCCTTTCCCATCACCCGGACTCCCTCTTCGTCGACAGAATAGAGGGTGAGGCCGACAAGTTCGCTGACTCGAAGCCCTGCACCATATAAAATTTCTAGAATGGCTTTATCTCGTAGACCGAGCGGCGTTGAAAGGTCGGGCTGGGCAAGGAGCCTTGTCATCTCCTCTTCCCCAAGGGCCAAAGGGACCATCTGCTTCATTTTGGGGGAAGTCAGAAACTTAAAAGGGTCGCCCTGCAACAACCCCTCTTTTTGGAGAAATTTATAAAAAACTTTAATAGCCATGAAACGGCGGCGAAGGGTGCTTGAGGCAGATTTCTGCCGCACAACCAAAAAAAAACCAATGAGCTCTTCCTCTTTGAGAGAGACGAGATCTCTCCCAGGATAAAAGTCTGATAAAATTTTCAGGTCGTTCAGATAGGCTTCGATCGTTTTTGGAGAAAGTCCCTTTTCAGAGGTAATGTAGAGTTTAAAGAGTTCTAAGGCGTTCATGGAGGTGAGGGAGTTCTTCTAAGGAAAGGGGCGTTGGATCTATTTCTACCACCTCTCCGGTTGAAATAATCTCAAAAAAATGGCGTCCCCTTTTTTTCAAATAGCCCTTTCGCAAAAGGACCTCAGCCAAAAAGGAGGACCAGATAGGCTCTTCGGTTTCTAAAAACTCATCGAGAAGATTTGTGGGGGCTTTACCTTCTCTTTTTTTGAAAAGTCCTTTCCAGAAAATCTGATCTTCGGGGGGCTTAAAACATCTTGAACAAACATCTTCTCGCTTCCAACTCTCCCCTTCTTGCCGAAGAACAGAATGGTAGATGGAGCCCATCTCGAATTTTTGTTCGCAATGGGTACACTTTCCTAGGACAGGAGGAATCCGCCGTTTGGTTAAGGAGCCCATTTCGCTTTTTCTAAGAGACGATCTGCTAAAGGAAACGGTTTTCCTTCTCCTTGCATTCTTTCCAAGACCCCAGCGGCAAGTCTTTTTCCGAGCTGAACTCCTTCCTGATCAAAGGAATTGATGCCCCAGATAAACCCTTGAAAGGCCACCTTATGCTCATAAAGTGCAAATAAGCTACCCATGGTTTTTGGGTCGAGCCTGTCACCGACAAGTAGAGAGCTTGGTCGATTGCCGAGACACTCTTTATTCGGATTGTCGTTTTTTTCTCCAACAGCAAAGGCAATAGATTGGGCTAATACGTTAGCAAAAAGCTTTTCTTCTGAAGAGGTCCCTTGCACATCGAGATCTTTTTGGTACTGATTTCTCCGGAAGGCTATAAATTCCAGAGGAATAGGACTTGTTCCCTGATGGATCAACTGGAAAAAAGAGTGCTGCGCATTTGTTCCTGGCTCTCCCCAAAGGATGGGGCCTGTTTGGAAAGAAACTTTTTTCCCTCCCCTATCCACATGCTTCCCATTAGATTCCATATCAAGTTGTTGTAGATGGGCTGGGAGTTTTGCTAAGGCTTCTGAATAGGGAATCACTGCCACAGTTGGCAGATCGAGAAAGTTTCTATTCCAGATACCCAAAAGAGCCAATGTTAAGGGAAGATTTTCCTCGGGAGGTGCAGTTCTTGCGTGATTATCCATTGCCTCCGCCCCTTTTAATAGCTCTAGATAGGGTTCAATTCCTAAGGTAAAAGAAAGGAGAAGACCGCCGGGTGCAGCTGTGGCGGAATAACGGCCACCTACAAAGTCAAATAAATAAAAACAAGCCCGGTAACGAGATAGATCATCCATTTGACTCCCCTTTTGGGTAATCGCAAGGATATGGTTTTTGGGGTCGAGTCCTTTATCTTCGAGAGCCTCTCGGACGATCGTTTCATTTGTCAAAGTTTCAAGGGTTGTCCCCGATTTAGAAACAACAGCAAAGAGAGTTTTAGAAAGATCGAGCCCTTTCAAAACAGCTGCCGCATCATCAGGGTCGACATTGGAAATAAAATGAGCATTTCTCCCATTTTTTTTAAGATAGGCCAGCGATTGAAAGAGAGCTCTTGGTCCAAGATCAGAACCACCGATGGCAACCGTGACATAGTCGGTAAACTCTTCGGTTTCTTTGATAAATTTTTTAATTTTTTCAATTTCACCTTTGGCAAGGTTAGCCTCTTTGGTTGACGAAGAGAGGGCTCTCATAGCCGTATGAAGCACCTGTCTTTTTTCGGAGATGTTGATTTCCTCTCCTGCCTGCATGGCTTGCATTTTCGGAAGGGCTTCCGCCTCTTTTGCAAGAGAGTAAAGGGCATCCATGACCGATGGATCGATCCGTTCGGTTCCATAAAGATAGGTCCACCCTTCTGCTTCAAGCATAAATTGATCAATTCTCTCGGAATGATCAGGGAGGGATGTAAGATCGAAAGGGTTCTTAGAAAGGGTTTTTAGCTTTTGATAAGCTGGATGATCAACGAGTGTCTTTGTCCAGGAGATGTTCATGCTTGACATCTTGCCCGGTTCTTCAAATGCACTCAAGAGGAAGGAAATTGATTATGAATTAAATTGCCCCCGGCAGCTTCGAAACCTTTCAACGCTCTTTTTCCCTGAAAGGTTACCCCTTTTTCAACGTAATAAAGATCTTCCAGCCCTTCCCATTCTAAAGAGAGATTTTGCTCGGTGATGATGCGCGCATCTTGGAAGTTAATCTGTTCAAATGCGTTAAAGACTTCTTCTGTTTCGAGGCCAGGTAAAAGAACCCCTCTTGTGGATGAGTTCTTTTTTCTTTCCATCCAAGGAAATTTGTCTGGATGGAGCCAATAAGGAGGCCCCTCCACTTCTAGGCGGAGAGGTGTCCCCTCCCCAAGCGTTGGAATTAGCGGAGCGAGAAATTCACTTAAAAGATCGCGCCGAAAAAGATCGATGCGAAAGGAGTTTCGTTCTACAAATTCAGCCTCTTCACTTTGTTTTAGAGGAGAAAGGAAGAAATTTTGATCAAGCGGGAAAAGGAAAATAGCTTTGAGAACAGATTGATAGGCAGAAAAGAGCTCTTTATTAAATTCGTCAAGAGCCAGTAAAAAAGGTTCGCTTGGTTTGAATAAGGGGTCGGGTCCCCAATCAAGAAGGAAGTTTAATCCTCTTCTATCTCTTAAAAATTGTTTCGCTTCCTCTTTTTCCCTTTCAAAAGTCAGAAGGGAGGAGGGGGAAAGATCGATCCTGACGGTCATTTTCTCCTAAAGGGAATGTAGCGGATGTCGAGTCCTTTATTGCGCCAAATCTCCTCGAAATAAGAGGAGCCATATCCTTCCCACTCAGTGAGAAAATAGGGGTCGGGGCAAAGGGGGGTGAAATGGGGAGAAGAGAGCAGAAGCTTAATGATCGACTCACTATAGGCAATATGGTCAGTGACCACTGTAAACTCCCCTCCTGGTTGAAGAATTCTGGCAACCTCTAAGAGAAAAGCTGAGTTGATCAGACGGTACTTGGTGTGCTTTTTTTTGGGCCAAGGGTCTGGAAAGTTGATATAAACTTGGTCGATGGAGGCGTCGGGTATAAAGCGCTTCGTCCAGGAAAAAGCTTCGCCGCAAACCCCGATTAAATTGGATAAGCTGTGATTTTGGATTTTTGACCAAATCCTCTTAATCCTTTTCCATTTCATCTCAACAGCTAAGAAATGACGATCGGGAGAGGCTTCTGCTTTCGCCGCGATCCATATCCCATTACCACTGCAGTATTCCAAGGCAATGGGCCCCTTTTTGCCAAAAAGTGAGGGATCTTCAAACCCCATGAAGCGGAAAGGAGTTTCTCGAACCTCGGGAGCAAACCAGATTCGGTCCTGAATTAAAACATCTTGGTGCTCTCTTGGAAAAGGATTGGGGAAATGCTTCGGTCTAACCATGGGGTACAATGATAGTCAGAGAAGTCAATTTTACCAATATTTTTGCATAGACTTTTTTGAAAAATTTTTATTATTATATTCAATATGCCTAGTTTTATTGACTGCATCCATTCTCACTACAAAACCCTTGGTTTGGGCAAAGTTTATTTCTGCTTCGCTAATGCTAAAAAGATGAGTTTGAATGAGGTGGTTACTAAGATCCGCTTTCTTGAGTTTAATGATGATCTGGAAGACCCCACCACATTCAAACAAACTATCCAGGTCCTAACCAATATCATTCATCATATTGAAGCTAAAACAGGCTGGAATCGCCTGATTCAATTCATCAAAAATTTTTGGAATGCCTTAAACAACCATGTTAACGGCTACGGATTCGTTAGCCATGTTGATAGGACTAAAACTCTTTTAAAAGATCTTCTTCAGATCGAGCATGAACGGTTAGAGCAGCAGAAAAGGGAAGGCGAAAGAATGGGGCTTATTTTGGAGCTTGAGAAGCAAGGTGAAACAGCGCCAAAAAAGTTACAGGCTAATTTTGAGGAGCTTGATGAGGTTTTTTCCGAAAAAAAACCGTTAGATTTACCTAGTGATTTAAATGACTTCCTTGATGAAGCAGAAGATTACATCGCTTTGTATGGCCCCTTTCCTCCTGTTGCTATCAATCACCTTCCTTTAAATAACCCAAAACAAGCTCTAGAACAATTTTTAAGATATTTTGATGGTATTTGCTTTGGGGAATCTCATGCCTCCAAAAAATCTAAAAAATTTATCATTGACCATCTCGATTTTATGCAAAAGCAAGGTGTTGATACACTTTTCTTGGAAGGCGCTTATACCTATGAACAACCAGGCTATGATCTTTATCTTGAAGAGGGGCAATTAGACCCTCAAATTCAAAACCGTTGGACTCAAATCGATTCTCGTTGGAATCTATTTTATCCCTATAGCTATAGAGGCTTGATTGACGAAGCTATTAAACGGGGCATGCGTGTTGTCGGGTATGAGACAAATGCTGATGCTTTGGAAGGTGTCTTCAAAAAGCGCTTTATCCATATGAATTATGCCGCTTTTAGGGTAATCCAAAAAGAAAAGGGGGCTGGAAAATGGGCCGCGCTCATGGGAAATGCACATTTCAACACACCTCATGATGATATGCCTGGCATTCCCGCCTTAACCAAAACTCCGAGTATTTCTCTTAGGGATAGTAGCAGTAAAGTTCACACTTTCTACGCCCGTCAAATCCCATTCGAAGTGGATGATCATTCCTTCATCGCAGACACCATGTTCTTTCTCTAATCTAGTAGAAAATCAACGAGATCATCTTTTAAAATGGACCCCTCCCGAGAGTTAAAATGGTCAAAAAAAGCTTCTTCTTCAGTTTCATTTTCCTTTTTCTGATAGTATTCGGCTTATATTTTGTCTTGAACGGCAGCAAACCCCATGTCATGGGGACAGAAAGCCTTATTGGACTTGCCAAAACAGTTGTTGTTGAAAGGGATCATTTTGGCGTCCCGGTCTTGCATGGCCATTCTCGCCGAGACATTGCAAGAGCAACGGGATATATCCATGCCCAAGACCGTTTTTTTCAGATGGATCTCACCAGAAGGATGGCAGCTGGAGAATTATCTGAAATTTTTGGTGAGGCAGCATTAGAGATCGACAAGGAAAAGCGAATCCATTGCTTCCGCGCCCAGGCAACAATCGCGTTGCCTACTTTGACCCCCTTCGAACAGGAACTTCTTCTAGCCTATGCAGAAGGGGTCAATAGCGGCATAAAAGCGCTTCGGTTCAAACCATTCGAGTATTTTATACTAGGTGTAGATCCTGAGCCTTGGAAACCAGAAGATACAATTCTTGTGGGTTATAGCCTTTTTATCGACCTGCAAGATCCTCTCGGAAGTGTTGATTGGTCAAGAGGGATTTTAAAAGCTTATCTTCCTTCCGCTGTTTACGATTTTTTTGTTAAAAACGGCTCTGTTTGGGAATCGCCTCTTGAGAAAACCAAACATCCCTTTTTGCCTATCCCAAAGGAGGATCATTTTTCTTATCTCACCACAATGGAGGAACAATCGGTTAATCTAGATTCTACAAGGGCTGTAGGATCGAACCAATGGGCTATTTGTCCCACCCAATCCCTTTCGAATCGCTCCCTTCTTGCCTGTGATATGCACCTCAATCATAGGGTTCCAACGACCTGGTACCGTCTTGGCTTTGATTGTTTTGATGAGGCTCAAAACCCTATTCAGATGGATGGTGTCAGCTTGCCGGGGACCCCCTTTATTGCAGCTGGAAGCAATCGAAAAATTGCTTGGGGATTTACGAACAGTTTTGTCGATACAACCGATCTTGTTCTCGTTGACATCGACCCTAAAGATCCCAAGTTTTACCTCACCCCTGAGGGCCCCACCCCTTTTGAAGAACGGATCGAAGAGATCAAGATCAAAGGGCAGCCTCCCCTCCAATACGTCATTAAGTGGACAAAATGGGGACCTCTTTATCCAGAACTTTACTTAGGACAACCTGTAGCTATCCGTTGGCAAGCTCATGACTTTGATTCATTCAATTGTAAGCTTGTCGATTTAGAAGCGGTGGCAACAACTAAAGATGCTTTGAAGGCCCTGCCTGGAATTCACCTCCCCTCTTTAAACTTCATGGTAGCAGATAAGGATGGACATATTGGTTGGAGTCTCGTCGGCGGAATTCCAATCAGAGAGGGCTATTCACCCGGACTCCCAGTCTCTTTTACTGACGGATCAAAAAGATGGATAGGGACACGAGAATCTAACGAGCAATATTCAATGATTGATCCTCCTGATGGATGTCTTTGGACGGCAAATAATCGCGTTGTAGATGATGAAGAATCCCTCGGAATAGACTTTGTCAATGGGATTAGAGCTTTCCAAATTGAGAAAAAATTGTTGTCAAAAGATCAACACTCGGTAGACGATTTTGTCGCCCTTCAACTGGATGATGAGGCGCTATTCTTTAAAAGGTGGCAATCTCTCCTTCTCAACTCTTTAGATGTAAATAACGGGGAGCATCAACAACTTTATCGGCGTCTTTCCAACTGGGATGGACATGCCTCCGCCGACTCGAGAGAATATTTTTTTATCCGGTCTTTCCGTCAAAAGCTAATGGAGCGAATTTTAGGAAGGATTTTTGCCCCTTGTTATCAAGCTTATCCTTCTTTAAAGATCTCCTTCCTCGCTTTAGAAGAACCTGTTTATCGGATTGCTTTAGAGCAGCCTTCCTATCTTGCCGATCGTCATTTGGGCTGGAAACGGGAGTTCCACCTGATTGTAAATGAGTTGTTAAAAGAAGATACTAGCAAGCCATGGGGGGTCTACAACGCAGTGGCAATCCAACATCCTCTGAGTAGATTCATCCCTTTCTCAAGTTACTTGTTAGACATGCCAAAGGATCCACAATGCGGCGACTATTATGTCCCCCGTGCCACAGGACCAGCCTTTGGAGCCTCTATGAGGATCGTTGTCTCTCCGGGTTATGAAGAAGAAGGGATTATCAATCTACCTTGCGGCCAAAGTGGTCATCCCCTTTCTCCCCATTATAGCGACCAACACCAAGCCTGGGCCGAAGGAAAGCCCACCCCATTTCTGGCTGGGCCTCCCATTTATCGCCTAACTCTTCACCCTCAAGATTAAATCTATTTTATTTGGTCGCACTTGGCGGCGAGAATGAAGTCGCTTTCAGTGAGACCGTCGATTTTGTGGGTCCAGGTGGTGATTTTAACCTTGCCCCAAGCTAGGTAGATATCGGGATGGTGCCCTTCTGCTTCGGCGATGGCTCCCACCTTGTTGGTGAAGTCTAGAGCCTCTTGGAAGTTTTTGAAGGTGTACTCTTTTTCAAGGTGGTGTTCATTGATAACACGCCATCCTCCACCCAGTTGAGAGAGAAGGGTTTGGATTTTTTTGCCCTTTAGGGCAGGTACACCCCCTTTGCAGGGGATGCAATGTTTATTAGTGAGATCACACGACATGGGGTTCTCCTGGAGCAATGTTGTCAAGTTTCCCCTCTTGGAGTCAGCTTCCAAGTCGTTCAACCTCATCGAAGAGATGGTCGAAAGAAGGGACAATGAAAAGAAGATCTTGGTAGTGATTGATTTCATACGATGAATTGATGACCCACTCTAATTGAAAAGAGTAAAAAAAAATTTATAGATAATAATAGTAGGAGGTTGAAACGTGTGAAACTTTTAGCGAAATGAAGGAGTGATCCATAGATCCACTTCCTTCAGATAATTCTATGTATACCAAATTCGTTCATTGTATGATAGGTGCATGGATAGGAATGACACCTGTTGGTGCGGTAGTGGAAAAAAGTGGAAAAAATGTCATTGGCCGGAGATGGGCCGCCCCTCTTTTGAGACCCTCAAGCAAGAGTATTGGAAAAGTTACAAGATCTACCTTAAAGATCAGAGAGAAATCGAAGGAATCCGAAAAGCTGGCCACCTTGCTGCTAAGATTTTGGATGCTGTAACGGCTGAGGCAAAAGTTGGCGTTACGACTAAGTATCTCGATAAATTAGCTCACGAATTGACCCTTCAGCATCAGGCCCATCCCGCCTGTTTAGGTTATGGCAACCCCCCCTACCCGGCTGTGATCTGCACATCGCTTAACGAAGTGATTTGCCATGGCATCCCAAATG
>JAGVKY010000089.1 GCA_020050175.1 Parachlamydiales bacterium | reverse complement strand
TGGCATCTCGAACAACTGTTTCCTCTTCTCCGTAGGTAAACGTGGCGCTAGGCAGGATCTCCTGTTGTAAACCAATAGGAGACCGCTGTTCAATGACGCGTCCTTGTTCGTCATAAATATTAATTAAGAGCATCCCATGAGGCTTTATTTCTTCGATAATCCGATGTTTAGAGTCATATGAATAACGAATATGCGCACCATTTGGCAGGAGGACATCGGTTAACTCGCCAAGTTTGTTATAGCTGTAGTGGACTCTTCGTCCGTCTTTTGTAGAAGCTTCGGAGATTTTACCGGTGTGGTTATAGCGGAAACTAATAAAACTTCCTGATGAGCTTTCGATGCGGCTTAACTGATCTTTATCGTAGAAGAAGGTAAGAGAATTACCCGCATGATCGATCCAAAATTTCAACAAGTTATTTTCAAAAATCCGCCGTGACCCGTTGGGGCTGTAAAGTGTATTTCCCTCCATGTAGGCATTGTAAGGGTTAGCAGCACCCCCCACCCCTTTTAGATTGGCATTGCGCAGCTCAGGATTGTCTTCAGGGTCAATGATCCAGCGGCCTAAGTGGTCCTGATAATGATAGACAATGGTTGTACCATCAAGTTCGGTGATATATCGCTTGTCACCCTCTTCGAAGAGGAATGGATTTAAGCTAAATTTCCAGCCAGGTCCTAAAAGACCATTTAAAGGATTTTGACTGTTATAATTTCTCCGAACTTCTAAAGAAAATGGTCCAGGTAGCGAAAGATCGGTTTCATCTATATAGAAGGCCCCCGTTACAACGTCGACAGGATCTGCGACACGATCCCAAACGGATTTATATTCTTGCCTAACGTCAGGTTTCCAGTTTGCTTCAGTAAAAGTTGGTAAAGTCTCTATTTTTATTTTCTGTAAACTAAATCCTCCTTGAAACGGAATAAGTGAGAATTCATGTCTATTGATAGCTTCAAATAGATCCATCTCTAAGCGAGAACCATGTCCTCCATTCATCAGCCTTCCATTATCGGAAATAAGGGCTGAACAAAGCTCTGGATTAAAGATTAAACTTCCCAATCCGATATAGGAGGATGGATGGCTAGAGTTACCATCTAAACTCGAAATTGGAGCCAGAGTTGTGTAGGCGTAGGCGTAATCATTTGCAGTTAGTTGAGAAATCAATGCCTGATATAGCCCAATAGAATGTGAGCCTATTTTCGTAAGGTTGGCTTGCTGAAGAGGTGAGGACAAGTTTTGAGAGGTAAAAGTAAAAAAACCTCCTTGTTGATGAGCAATTTGCAACAATTTTACTGTAGAAATAGCGAAGGGGTCTTGAAATACTTGGCCTAAAATCTGATGCTCTTTTGAAGAAAAATCGACAGTCACTAGAGCAGCAAGGTCTCTATGCTTTAACCTATCTGTCAAATGACCGTGTCGATACATGTCAACTTGGGGGAATTCAAAACTCTTCTTTTTAGAAGGACCTGACGATAGTTTTGCTAATCCAAAACTCAAATAAGTAAAAGGAGCGCGCTTATGCAAATAAGCGAGCCGCTTCTCTGACTGTAAACATTTTTCAAAATAGGAATAACCAATATGAGCGAGAAGCGCTTGGATTTTTTTTTCGGATTTTTGTTTAAGCGCAAATTGATCAGCAAAATTTGCGGCAAGATAGGAATTACCTGTTCCGTAATTTACACAAAATGCCGCTTCAACCCCTTTAGCAAAAGAAATGGTTTGTTTATCGGTAGCAGAAAATGAAATTTTTAAATCAAAATTACAAGCGGATTCTTCCAGATCTAAGATAAAATCATTTTTCCACTCATCATAAAATCTAAAATGCAATTTACCCTCTTTTTGGCCACCATGAGAAAAATGGATGGCTATAGGTCTGCCATTCAAAGCCGCTAAGGGTAATGGGTTAATCAAAAGCTTTCTTAGGGGGTTTTCTTGAGGAAAAATCTCAAATTGCACATTGACAAAAAGCTCAGGACGAATAGAAAGGTTAGAAAGGCAGGTCAATGGACTAGAAATTGTTGGTCGAGGAAAATCTTCCCAAGAGACAAATTGCCTTTTTCGAATGGTTCGTAGCACTCCGACATCATCAAGGGATAATCCCTGTTTTCTTAGCTCTTCTTCTACAAAGCGGGAAAACAAAACTTCAGCAGTATCATCACCATCGGGACCAATATGTTTTAAAATCGACTCATCATTGGTTAGATAGCGATAGATCCATCTATCTGCACTTGCATATGCATCGGGCATCAAAGAATAAAGATCATACCCCTCCTTGAGGTCAATTTCCTTCATCCAAGGGAAAAGAGTGATCCATTCGGTACCGTTGAAAAAGAAAACACCAGGATAGTTAAGGTAGAATTTTTCTCTTTCCGAATTTCTAAGGAGTAACAGCTTTTGAATATACTCATTGGGAAAAGGATATGGACATTCTTGAAGGTAGTAAGCTGTATAACCTGCTTTTCTCAAAAGATAGACAAGGAGAGCACATTGTTCCCAAGGTGAACCTGCCTTATCCATCCATGTTGCATAAGCAGTTCGGCAAATAGGGGCCGCCAAGATCAGCTCTTTTTGGTCACTTGCAAAAGGGTCAACTAAGTCGATTTCGTTATAAACGTACTGCGCAAGAGCCAGAGGATCATGATTCATCTCCTCCACAAATTGATCTAAAAGTGTGTGTGACAAAAGTTCAATTGAAGGGGGATAGGAAGGAAGTTCGTTCAGAGAACTAAGGGAATAATTTTTTTTATCAAAGATCTCGGCAAAAAGTGGGGAGGGTTTCCGCAGACTATCTATCTGATAAGGAGGTGGATCAACAAATGAGAACGTGTAGGAAGATCCTCTATCTATCACTAGATCATATTGATGATCGGATGGCTCTCCTTTGACTTCGACAACAAAAGAAAACTTTCCCTCCAATTGTTTAATTTGGCCAATTCGCAACTTGAGGCCAGATTGTGTGACGGGAATGAATAGAAAATGGTCGCAGGTTAAATATTTCTCCCAGTTGAGAGTTTCAATACAGGGGACCTCTAACTCTTCTTCATAACAAAGCTTCTGCTTCTTAAAGACTCTGATCTTAAGGTCTGTAAGGGGGGAATCTGTTTGAAAGTGAAAAGGATAAAATTGCCCACCAAAAAGAGATTTATTCATTTCTTTTGTCGGATGGAAAAAAAGATCCCTCCTTTTCTTTTCCCTTTCGAAAAAAAGGTTTGTTGCTAGTTTGCCTTGGACAAAAGGTTCCTCTGCGTTACGTGTTGCCTCTTTTTGAATCAATCTCTTGGCTTCTTTTTGGCAAAAGTCTGCCCAGGCTTCGCAATCTTTAAAGGACTTTAGAAAAAGCTCTTTGTCATCTTTGTTCGCAAATGTTCGGATTAGATCAAGAGCTTGCATGAAGCCATTGGCAGCTTCCCGATAGCGAATTTCTATCTTTTGATAGGCAGAAATAAG
>JAGVKY010000199.1 GCA_020050175.1 Parachlamydiales bacterium | reverse complement strand
ATATTATTTAAAGGCCTAGAATCGGACTGGATAACGAATTTTAAGGAATAAGTTGTCGGAGAAAACGCAAATGACTTGACTAATTCACATAGCAGGATAGATACGCTTTCAGAAGAAGGTTGAAATGTTGGTAAACATAAATCGCCCTCTTCCTGAAGGTTTCCCATAAGAGAAATCTCACAAGATGTCTCAGACTCATCGGGAAGGTGCAAAGCAAAATGTTTGAATTGAGATTCTCTCAACATTTTTGACACCAAGTATCTGTCAGCCTGTTGGACAAGCCCAAAACTCCTGTAGATGAACCCATCTACCAAATGAGCTGTTTTTTCTGAAGCCTTCAAAACATGACAAGAAACAGGCTCGGGCATGTCCTTTCTTGTTGTATAGAGTAAAATCTGGAGCGGCCTTTGAACTCTTGCAGCCATTTGACCTAGGGGTGAGTAAGGAGTGAAAAATATTGTCCTAATTCTCCTCGATTTGATCCACTTCTTTTGTGTTCGAGTCAGATAGCTCCTTTTAGTCTTTACATAGTATTAACTTAATGTTGGCAAAATGTTTATTTTTAATATTTTATAGGTTATTTCATGCATTTTCCAAAAATTTCAAACTGGCTTACCTGCTGCATCTCAGCTCAAAGAGATGAAGAGATTGAAATGGGACTCCCAAGAGCGCGCGCAGAGGCAATAAATAATTTAAGACCCGCTTTGAATATAAATGAAACTTCGGCATTAATCCAAAAAAGAAGCGTTACCCAGACGACTTATTCTGCTACTGGGACAGACAGTTTAAGCAAGATTTTCGTCGAAAATAAACGCCCTACTGTAACTCGATCTGGCTTCATCCCTTTTTATACAGATGTGGTGACTCCTCCCTGTAGCGCAGAAGAGATCGCAGTGATTAAGGATAAATATGCCGACTATAGAAAAAGAATCGAAGAGCATGAGTGTGAGGAAAGGCTGACCAAATTTGAAGACCGCCTGAAAAGTTGGGAAATGATTGAGCTATCCATCGCTGCAGGGGGAACCGATGCCGATATTTTTAATCGAATGATCGACAAGCAGACAGAAGGAGGGTTTACTCTCTCAGCAGTTGTTCATAGCATTGAAAGTGGATCTGGAGTTCGAAATTCTACCGAAGCTTTGGCTGCCGTTAAAGAATCTGTTGCGACTCTGCATAGTTACATCGAAGCTTACACCCTTCAAAGAGCGCGAGAGATCCTTGCCAATAAAGAACCTTGTTTTGAAGCAAGTGTCAGGAACCTTTCAGACGATTATGCAGAACAATTAATGAAAGAGGTCAATTAAACTTGAAAAGGCGTTCTAAAAATTCCCCTCATGCGATACAAAGGGGAATTTTAACCTAGGACTTAGAATGCCTTTTGTTGCTCTTTTAGGCAGAATTTTATATTCAGCCATTTTTATCCTTTCTTCTTTTCAACATTTTACAAAGGGAATGATCACCTATGCTGCCAATCAAGGGGTCCCCCTTGCTTCTTTCCTCGTCCCTGCTTCCGGTGTGCTTGCCTTACTCGGCGGTCTAAGTATTTTGCTAGGTTACAAGGCTAAATTAGGAGCTTGGCTGATTGCCCTTTTCCTTATCCCTATCACTTTTGCCATGCATGAATTTTGGAAAGAGACAGACCCTATGGTAAAAATGACGGAGCAAATCATGTTCATGAAAAATATTTCTATGCTTGGAGCGGCCTTTCTTATCACCTATTTCGGCGCAGGTCCTTATAGCTTGGATAACCGAAACTAAAAAGCCGAGAGAAGGATTCTCTCTTTCTGTAGAACAGATGATCTTGATTTAGCTGTATCTGATATCGAAACTAAGTATAATTAGTACCACCAGGGGTGCCGGCGTCATCATATGACAAAGGCTGAAAAGAGAAATCTAACCCTCATTACCTGATCTGGGTCGTACCAGCGTAGGGAGTGTGCCTTCGACTTGCCCTTTCTAGGCTCTTGGTGAATTTTTTTACCGGCTGGTTACAGCAAGAGAGGAGCTTATTTCGGTGTCTCAACCCAACCGCTTTCAATTATGGAGCGCCTGTCTAGGCAACCTTCTTGAACATTTTGATACAGCCTTGTTCGGAGTTCTCTCCCCCTTTCTCGCCCCCCTTTTTTTTCCTGAACAGGATCCCCTCATTCAACTCTTATTGACTTATGCCATGATTCCTCTTGGTATGTTAGCAAGACCCCTTGGAGCCCTTGTGTTTGGCCAGATTGGGGATAGGCAAGGGAGAGAGAGGGCCCTTTTTCTTTCGCTCACAGGCATGGGCATTGTCTCCATTGGAATGGGGTTTTGTCCGATCTATTCAGAAGCTGGTCTTTTTGCTCCCCTTTTTCTCTGCATCGGTCGATTATTGCAAAACTTTTTGTCAGCTGGGGAAACCATGGGAGGAGCTGTCTATCTCCTTGAATATAGTTCCGAAAAAAAGCATGACCTGCTCAGTAGTCTTTACAACACAACCACAGTTGCTGGGATTATTCTCCCCTCAGCTTGTGTAGCCCTTTTATCATTCACCGGTCATCTGGAGACCCATTGGCGCTCCCTTTTCATCTTTGGAGGGGTAACAGCGCTCTTTGGGTCGATGTTTAGAAAACCTTACCAGGCGGTGACAAAACCAGTAGCTAAGAGTTCCCTCTGGGAGCACCGTTACCCCCTCCTTCTAATTGCATTGATTTCCGGTTTCTCCTACGCCAATTACACCATGGCTCTGATTCTTCCCAACGGTTTTATCCCTCTAGTCACGACCTTCACTAAGGGTGAAATGATGGGTTTAAATACAGCCCTTTTAGTTTTCGATTTTCTCACTCTTCCTCTCTTTGGGTGGCTCTCTTCTAAAATTTCCCGCAGAAAACTCATGCTTGGAACAGCTGGAGTGGTAACAATCACAGCTATCCCTCTCCTGATGTTGATCGAAAATGCCAACTTTCAAACTGTGGTCTTGATCAGGACGCTATTTGTCCTCTTTGGAGTTGCCTTTTGCGCTCCTCTCCATGCTTGGGTTCAAGCCTTAGTTCCTCCTTCTTCACGCTATAAGGTTGTCTCCTTCGGTTATGCCATCGGCTCTCAGCTTTTAGGAGGTCCTACCTCCTTTCTTTCCCTCTATGCTTTTCAAGCCACTGGGATGGTCTCAAGTGTCGCCTGGTACTGGATGGCTCTGGCCTTGGTCAATCTCCTTGTTCTTATTCCCCATCGAAAAGAGGTTTATGTCAGCTCCTGATCTCACGACCACCTTCGGTTTTGCCTCCCTAACTGTCCAAAACATCGCGTCGATTGGCTTGATCGATTATCTTCGATAGAAATTGACGAGGGTTAAGAGGAGGGCTCTCACAAAAAGCTTGGTGGTAGATGACTGTTGAAGGGGTAAGAGCAGGAAGAGTATTAGCTTCTATCACTTGAATATTGCCCGTAGCACATTCTACAAAAAGATCTATGCGCGCATAGTCTTTAATGCTCAAAGCTTCTGCCACACGGCAGACACTTTTTTGCACTTTTTTTAGAACATCTTTCGGAAGAAGATCTTCTGGGGGCGGAGTGATGTTGATCCCCGTTCCCCCCTGAAATTTCTCCTCCACAGAAAGGACATGGCTCTCAGCAACTGTTATGCTAGGATGAAAGGCTTGGTAGCTTTTCTCCTTTTCCAAAACACCAATGGTCATCTCGCACCAGCCGCTGATGGGCTTACGGACGAGTTCCTTACCTGCAATCTGGATTCTATCGACCTGAATGTAGGGCTCTAATAAAAAAGGCTGGTGAATATCAACAGGCATATCGACATTCTGATACTTCCCCCCTCTTTCTAAAGCTTCTAGGTAGGCCTTAAAATCCTCATAGCTCCTTAAACGGACCACTCCAGTAGAACATCCATCACATTGAGGTTTGATGATGAGATCGGATGTTCCCAGTTGGACTACCCCCTTTTCCCAAACACTTTTTGAGTCATCAAATGCATTAAAAGAGAACTGGGGCATGCTCAAAATATGAGGGTCTTCGAGCGCTTTAATCACCTTAGAGGTCAAATATTTGTCCATGCAGATGACCGATGCTGTTGAGTTACAACCGTTATATGAAACCCTAGCTTCTTCCAGTTGTTTTTGAAGCGTCCCATCCTCTCCCCTTCCACCATGCAAGGCAATAAAAACAAACGCTTCGTCTTGTTTTGCTCTTTGGATAAACTGCTCTAAACTTAGCTTTATTGGCTTTTCAACTAAGAGTAATGGAGATAATCCAAGACGTTCCCGTATTTCCACCACCATTGGAAGAGATTTCCTTATCACCTCTTCTGCTTCTTGACAATGCTCTCGCATCTCTTCGATTGTATGGTTTAGAGCAAAAGCATACGGAAGCTGCCATACTCTCTCTTCCTCATCCAAAAGAAAAAGGATCGGTTCGTGTTGAGGGGAATGCTTGAGCTTCATCCAGACATTAGTTCCACTCATCAGAGAAACTTGACGTTCGGAAGAAACGCCTCCCATCAAAACAAAAACTTTCTGGGCATTCTCCATTTTTATAGGAAGATAGGTAAGTTTGTAACTGCTTTGAGAGCGCTTGAGAGCATTTTCCAAGATGTATTGGATCATTTCGAGATGAGAGAGTCCCGCACGTGCAGCTTGCTGAAAGATAAAGCTATTTTGCTCCATCCCGCTGATCGGATTGAGATCTGAGAAGTAGATCTTCCCTTCAGCAGAAACCCATCCATCGATTCTTGCAAAGTCTCTCAAACCAAGAACCTCGAACAGTTTTTCCGCCTCTCTTCGGATCTCTTCAGAGAGTTGTTCTGAAAACCGAGGGGGACAATAATACCTTGTCTTTACAGACGGCATATATTTTTTGCTGTAGGTCAAAATCCCAGACGTCTCGATTTCTAATGGGATCAAGCTCATCGGTTTTCCTTCATGACTCTCAAGAACACAAACAGTGAATTCCATCTCTTCACAAAAAGGCTCTAACAAGAGCTCATCAAATCCCTCCTCAAAAAGTTTTAAGACAGCCTCGTTCGCTTCTCCGAGAGAAAAAACCTCCGTGACTCCAATGCTCGATCCAGAAAGGGCCGGCTTGATAACCGCTCGCTTAAGTTGATGCTCTTTCCAAAAAGGTTCAAGGGAAGTGGTGGAAGTGATCCTTAAATAAGGAAGAATGGGGAATCCGGCAGCAGTTAATTGTTTTCGACATTCATTTTTATTAAAGACCGAGCGACACACTTGGCTTGAACTTCCAGCAAAAGGAATTCCATTTTTTTCCAAAAAAGACTGCAAAACCCCATCTTCTCCATAAACTCCATGGACCAGGGGGAAAACCAAATCCATCTTTTTTAACAATAGAACTAGAGCCTCTTCTTCAAGGGGCTTCGCAATATGGGAGAGTTTAAAATCGAAATCTGAGGGAGTATTTGAATAGATTTGCGCCCGAGTCAGTTGGTAATAGTTGAGTTTAGCATCAACATAGAGAAGCGTTATTTCTATCCCTAAGGGATCGATATGGTCGAGAAAGGAACGGGCAGAATTAAGGGATATCCCTCTTTCTAAAGAAGGGCCTCCTGTGATGATGGCAATTTTTGTCATAAGCTTAACGGTATAGCCCTACAGACTCTTTATTTTAAACATTAATGAGAGATGTGTCATAAGAAAAAAAAGGTGTCAAAGCTCTAAGAAATGACAGAAGTTGAAAAGCTAGCAGATTATATTAATCGGACCCAATTTACCGATCTTTCTAATGAGACGATCGCTTCTTTAAAAATTCGTCTTTTAGATAGTTTAGGGTGTGCTTTAGGGGCTTTAAAGAGCCCTGTCATCGAAAAAATAAAAACACATATTGATGACTTCGGAGGCAATCCCCTTTGCACTTTGATCGGAGGAGGGAAAACTGCTCCTGATCGAGCAGCCCTTTTTAACAGCGCTCTTATCCGTTTTTTAGATTTCAATGATAGTTTTCTTGCCAAAAAAGAGACTTGCCATCCGAGTGACAACAATGGGGCAGTCTTAGCCGCAGGTGAATATGCCAAAATCTCTGGTAAACAATTTTTGCTCGCCATGGCTCTTGCCTACCAAGTTCAGTGCACCCTCTCTGAGGTTGCACCTGTTAGAGATAAAGGCTTTGATCACACAACTGAGGGCGTGTATGGCGTAGTAGCTGGTGTTTCGAAAGCTTTGAATCTATCAGCAGAGCAAACGGCAAATGCTCTTGCCATTGCGGGAGTTGCTAATAATGCCCTCCGTGTCACAAGAACGGGAGCCCTTTCCAACTGGAAAGGACTTGCCTATCCCTATACAGCGTTTTCTGGAACAAATGCTGCCTTCTTAGCCTATCGAGGCATCACTGGCCCTTTAGAGATTTTTGAAGGGAATAAAGGCTTTATGCACTCTATCTCAGGCCCTTTTGAAGTCGAATGGACAAAAAAGGGGCTCGACATTGTCCAAAGGACCATCATTAAAAAATATAATGCTGAGATCCATTCTCAAGCGACCATAGAAGGGGCTTTGGAGCTAAAGACTAAGTATAAAATTGACCCAAGTGAAATCCAAAGCATTCATATTGAGACATTTGATGTAGCCTTTAACATCATTGGCGGAGGCGAAGAGGGGACAAAAAAAGTCATTCGGACCAAAGAAGAGGCCGATCACAGCCTTCTTTACATGGTTTCTGTTGCCTTGATCGATGGGGAAGTGACCCCAAAACAATATGAGCCCCAAAGGATTATCCAAAAAGATGTTCAAACGTTGCTCCAAAAAATTATTGTACAACCCCGTTCCGACTTTAGCGAAAGATTTCCTAAGGAAATGCCCTCTAAAATTGTGATTCAAATGAACGATGGCAAACGGTTTGAAATTGAAAAAAAAGATTATGAGGGCTTCCTCACGAAACCGATGACCTGGGAGCGTGCCTTAAAAAAATTTAATACACTTGCAGGGGATCGTTCGGAGATCCCTGCGATCATTGAACAACTTGAAAAAATCGAAATTTCAGCTTTAACCAAGGCCCTGTAGATGAAAGACTCCCCCTTTAGTTTCATCAAGAGAAACGAGCACGGAAAAAAACCTAGAGAGACCGGAATAACTGAAATTCGGGGACCTTATTACACAGTCATGGGGAAAAATTATCTAGAAGATGTCCTTACAACAATGGGTGACTATATCGATAGCCTCAAGTTCGCGGGCGGGTCTTTTACCCTGCTTCCTCCTAAAGCTTTAAAAGAAATTATTGATATTGCCCATAAGCACGATGTCCTTGTCTCCACAGGTGGGTTCATCGAATATGTGTTGACACAAGGAGAAAGCGCGGTCGATCGGTACATCAAAGAATGTAAGAACGTGGGCTTCGACATCCTAGAGATTTCGAGCGGTTTTATTACGATTCCAACTGACGATTGGCTCCGCCTCGTCGAAAAAGTGCAAAAAAGTGGACTCAAAGCCAAACCAGAAGTTGGGATCCAATTTGGAGCGGGAGGGAGCACTTCCGCTGAGGAACTCGAAAGTGAAGGAGTTAGGGATGTCGAGCAGTCGATCGCTCAAGCTAAACGGTTTCTAGAGGCAGGCGCTTATATGATCATGATCGAGTCCGAGGGGATCACCGAAAACGTGAAGACTTGGAGGACCGATGTGGTTGCAAAAATCATCAACCAAGTAGGACTTGAAAAGGTCATGTTTGAAGCAGCGGATCCCGAAGTTTTCATTTGGTACATCAAGAACTACGGCCCGAATGTTAATTTATTTGTTGATCATAGCCAAATTGTTCAACTAGAAGCGGTCCGTTCGGGCATATGGGGAACTAAAAGTATCTGGGGAAGAATAGTTACTTACAAAAATTGATAATCTGTTGTACAATTATTTGTTTTCTGAAAAATTTAAATGACAACTTTAAATATTACACCGCGCTTTTCCCTGATTGAAGCAACAAGCTTCATTAGTCATGTCAAAAATCCAGACAACATAATTAGAATCATCGAGCTTGAAAAAGTGCTAATTCAATTAGCAGATCAGATTTCTAAAATTGTTGAAAAAGCAGATAAAACTCTTGCAGATCTGCAATCCCATTCACATTCCGACGATCCAAATATCTTCTATGGAGGAGGCGCTGTCCCCTACACTCAGGAAGGGTGGGCCATTTTATCAGCTTTCTCATCTCTTACATCACCTGCATTGGATAGTAAAGGATCAAAAGTTTGGAGCTTTGAACAGCTCCCTTCCCCCGAACAATTATTCCATTTAAAAAATATTCTTTCACACTACCTTCTTAATTCAAAAGACCAAGAGATTATAAAATATTGCTCTGAAACTTTTAGAATTATAAATTGGTTTGAATCGCAAGAAACCATTAAAAACCTTTACCAAAAGCAAGTCACAAAGGTTATTAAAGAATCTTCCACCTTAGTTGTTCGAGAAGCCGATTCTTGCGGAGAAGATTTAGGAAGGCTCATCCCTGTCTGGGCTGAACTCTACACCTTGATTTATAATACAAAAAAATTCCATTGCGAGTCGGGCCAACACCTTATTAAAATCGCCCTAAAAGAGGGCTATTTAGATCGCCAAGACCAAATCATCGCTGCTATCCAAGAACAAAAAGCTATTCACAGAGCTCAACTTAAAAACGCAAGAAAATCGGCTGAAGAAATTGCAGCGTGGATTGCCCGAAGTGTAAAAGAAAAAAAGCCGAAACGAAAGAAGTTAGTTCCCACTACCCCTGTTCGAACTGCCCCCACTCCTCCCTCTACCACCCCATCAGCAAGTCCCCCGTCGCCCGAAACGAAATCCCCCTCATTGCTTGATCAATCCCCTGAATCGCCAAATATAGGCAGCCTGCAACTATTCGATGTCACCTCAGAAAGTACCGAAAATGAGGGCCCTATCAAATCTACACATCCGATGATAGGAAGAATCTCAACTATCAAATACCAGACACGGGTGACGCGTTGGGCAAAAGTTAAGAACCTTGAGGATATTTTAACTTTTGAGGGGTATGAGAATAGTGATCCCGCCAATCTTCCCTCCATTTTAAAAGCCCACTTTTTTCCGGGAGTGGAAAGGCTCCTCAAAGACCTAAAATTTAAAGATCGCTACTCAAACCCTACAAAAGAGGGAAAAGGGTGCTCCCTCTCAGGAATTTTAGACGGCGTTCCCGTCATTATCACTATCACTTTTGATAAAAAAGGGAGGGTTTACCATAAATACGCTCAGCCTGTTAAGAATAATTCTGAATGGGGTAGGGGCTTACTTTACCTTTTTGATCAGCAACAGATTAAAATTGAAGACACCTTTGCTAGAGTAGAAACCGATCCCAATTCAATCCTCTATGAAAACGAAAGATTTATCTACAATCAAAACACAGGAACATTTTCTATCGAAGACTCTTTCACTAATTCCACCCTCACTTTAAATCCTCTTCACCCAGAAGTTGCTCTTTAGAGATTCACATGACAACTATATCTTTAAGGGTAGCTAACGCTTTTTCTTTGGCCGACGCCAAAGCTTTTGTTGTCAAACACTTTTAAAAGCGCATTCTTTTCCCGGCGTCGAAAGGCTTCTTGACGATAAAAATTTTAGAGAGAAGACCCCCTCTATCCTGCAATCGCCCTGCTATGTGAATTAGTCAAGTCATTTGCGTTTTCTCCGACAACTTATTCCTTAAAATTCGTTATCCAGTCCGATTCTAGGCCTTTAAATAATATCTT
>JAGVKY010000002.1 GCA_020050175.1 Parachlamydiales bacterium | reverse complement strand
CGCGAAGAGGAAAGATTTAAATTGAAAAATCTGAAGTAAGGGGGAGGCCACCTTCAATTTAGGAGTTTTTCAACAACGCCATTGGCCGATATAGTGCCGATCTGGTTGTAGGAAAGACCGTAATAGTGGAACTCAAATGTTGTGAAAGCTTGGTTCGCGAACATCAAGCGCAGCTGTTCAACTATTTGAAAGTTTCCAGGCTCCCAGTTGGTTTGCTGGTGAATTTCCGTCGTAGAAAATTAAAGTGGAAAAGACTGCAGAGTAACGAGGAGTTTGTAGTTAGTACGGAAGAAGTCGTCGAAGAACCGATACCATTTTGAATATCCCGAAAAATTTTATCGTTCTTATCGTTATATCGTTTGCATCGTTGACGTTGTGACTCGACCGCTAATCACTAACAGGTTTTTCCCGAAAGAGGTGTGTAGTAAACGCTTTATCGGGCTGCTCCCCCTCACACCCCCAGTCCACCTACGGGTCTCAGTGAAATGATTCTTTACTCACGAACGGTCTAATTAGGCGAAGCTTCTCTGCCTACTCCGGATTTGCCTGGCATTTCCGGAGTACACTCCATTTTTGTTAGATGATGGGGAGCTTGGTGAGAAGTTCGGCGACGATCCGATCTGGGGTCCAGCCGTCAGCTTGTGCTTCGTAAGTGAGGAGGAGGCGATGGCGCATCACATCGGGGGCCATTTCTTTGATATCTTCAGGTAACACAAAGCTGCGACCACGAAGGAAGGCGAGAGCCTTAGCAGAAGCTGCCAGGGAAAGAGAAGCTCGGGGGGAAAGTCCCCATTGGATAAGCCCTTTCAGGAGGCCGTTGTTTTGCATTCCTTTTCTTGTCTCGTCCACAAGACGGACAATGTAATGGATGAGTTTGGGGTCGAGGTGGAGCTGGTGGACAAAGACTCTTCCTTCTTCAATCTCCTTGCTCGTTAGAAGAGGTTGCAAAGGAGATTTAGGAGCCTGTGAAAAGGCAAGCTTGAGGATGTTTTGCTCCTCTTCAGGTGTCGGATAGGGGAGTCTTACATGGAGCAAAAAGCGGTCTCTTTGAGCTTCTGGAAGGGGATAAGTGCCCTCTTGTTCGATCGGATTTTGCGTGGCCAAAACGAGGAAAAGAGAGCCTAAAGGGAGACGCTCTCCGCTTAATGTGACCTGCTTTTCTTGCATCGCTTCAAGAAGGGCGGACTGTACTTTTGGAGGAGCTCGATTAATTTCGTCAGCCAAAAGGATTTCAGTGAATATGGGCCCTTTTTCCAAAGTAAAAGTCCCTTCTTGGACATGAAAAATTCGAGTTCCCAGAAGATCTAAAGGAAGAAGATCAGGGGTGAATTGGATCCTTTTAAAATGGGCACTGATCAAGGAGGCGAGAGTTTTAACAGAGAGCGTTTTAGCAAGTCCTGGCGCCCCTTCTAAAAGAAGATGCCCATCAGCTAATAGCCCGATCAACAAGCGGTCTAAAAGATTTTTTTGGCCAACGATCACCTCGGCCATCTTTTCTCTCAACTTGAGGAATTTTTCCTGCAAGACACTAGCTTGTTCCGATAGAAGAGGAGCACTCATGATATTCTCTTTTTAAACAATTTAGGCAATGTCAGAGTAAAGGTTGTCCCTTTGCCTAAAGCAGAGACAACTTTTAGCCTGCCTCCATGTTTTTGAACGATAGCTTCTACAATCGCAAGGCCTAATCCAGAGCCAGTTTTTTTACTCGATCGAGCGATGGCAGAGCGGTAAAAACGGGTAAAGATAAGATCGAGATCTTCAGGGGGGATGCCTATCCCAAAATCGGTGAAGTTAACTTCAAAAGCTGTTTTACGATCTTTGACCGTCATCCGTACAATCTCTTTGTCTTTTGAGTATTTCACGCCGTTTTCGATCAGATTGAAGAGAGCCCTCTCTAATAAGTTAGGAATTCCAAAGACTAAGGCCTCTTTAAGGTCACCTGCATCCATCGTAATCTCAGCCTCTGGCCATGCTTCTAAAACAAGTTCGCGGCATTTAGGAAGGAGTTCCAAAAGGTCACATTCCTCAATGCGCCCTTCCGGCAAATGTTCGATGTCAGAAAGGAGAAGGAGTTCTTCGATGAGCGTCGTCATCCTCTCGCAGTTTCTAACAATCCGATCAACCACCCCTTTTACCTGCTCTTCGGTCAGAAGTTGAGGTTCTTCAAGAGTTTCCGCAAAGCCTCGGATGATCGTAATGGGTGTTCTTAACTCGTGAGAAGCATTGGCCACAAATTCCCGCTTCATCTCGACGATCCGATGTTGCGACGTTTGGTCCTGCAAGATCAGAATCGCTCCAAAAGAACCCTTAATAGGAACTGAAATCCTTTGGTAATACCTTTTGCTTCCTTCTCCTTCCAGTTCAATTAAATCAATGAGAGGCGCCCCTTCGGTTTGGCAGCTTTTAAGCCGCTCGAGAGAGCTCTTTTTTAACTTATTGGGCTCCCCTTGGAAAATATCTTTAGGGGATTCAACACCAAAGATGTTGAGGGCGCTCGAATTGGCGTAGATCACTTCTAGAGACCTGTCGACAGCTACAACCCCTTCGACGAGGGAATCCAGCACAAGTTCTTTTTCTTTCCGCTCTTCAATTAAATGGCTGATTTGTTGCTGGATTTTCCGAGAAAGGGCGTTTAATGTTTCAGCAAGGCGTCCAAATTCATCTTCAGAACTCCCCCCCTTTAACTTGATCTCTGGAACAATCTGAGAGGTTCCTTTTTGAAAGGGAGTAATGGCTGAGATGATCTCTTGGATAGGTCGCGTCAAGTAATTTAAAATGATCCAGGTCATCACAGAGAAAAGAAGGAGGATCAGAGTCGAAAGGAAAACAAACCCAATTTTAAAATCTTGGGTGATCTGCATCACATAGCGTAAGGGGAAAGAGATCCTGACGACATAGGGTTCGCCATGAAATTCAAATCTTTTTGCGAAATAGGCAAAGTCTTGCTTTAAGATAACCGAGTACTCTTCGTTGTAACCGGCTCCTTTTTCAAAAGCCTCTAAGACTTCTTTATGCTGGACCGGAAAATCGCGTGTGAGACTTCCGCCTAACAATCTTTTTGTATGAGTGTCGTAGAGAACTTGCCTCTTCGAATTGATAAGAGTGACGCGATAAAAGAGGGTAGGTTTTTGATCTTTGAGAGTGGTGATCAGAGCCACTTCGTTAGGAGCATCTTTTAAGGCGGCAATCAGCTCGTTTGCTCGCTCTTCCATCACACCGTACATGATTGCAGTTGCCGAACGAGTGGCAAAAGGGATCATCAAGGCGAGAAAGAGGAGAAAAACACCGATGTAGGTCAGAATGATCTTTTGACGGAAAGTCATCGCGTGATCACCTCGGAACCATTTTGGGTGACAAGCACGGTTTCTTCCAGTCTCACACCCCCCACACCAGGAATGTAGATCCCTGGCTCGATGGTCATGCACATTCCAGGGAGAGCGACCACTTCTTTTGGGGTATTAGAGCGTATAAAAGGGGATTCGTGCACTTCCAATCCGATCGAGTGACCCAGGCTGTGAGGAAAATGTTCCCCGTAGCCACTTTTTTCAATCACATCTCGGGCCATCTTATCCAATTCACATAAAGGAACTCCTGGCTTTAGAGCTGTGAGGGCAATTTGTTGGGCCTCTTTGACGATCTGATAGATTTCTTTTAGCTGATCGCTCTCGGAGCTTAAATAGTACCGAGAAAGATCTGATTGGTACGACTCCACTTGAACCCCAATATCTAGCTGGACACTCTTGCTGCCATCAAAGCGGCGATGAGTAGGGTGATGATGAGGGTAGGCTGTCGATTCTCCAAACCCAATAATTGGTGAGAAAGAGGGGTGATACTCTCCTTTTGTCAGCCAAAAAATTTCTAAAGCTGCAGCCATCTCTTTTTCTGAGATCCCAGGCTTCAAAAAGTTTTCAATGTAACGAACCCCTTCAAGAGCCACTTGGGCCGCCTGCCTCATCCAAATAACTTCTGAGGGTTCTTTGATTTCGCGAGCTTTCGCTATAGGATCAGAGGAGGGAGAAAGATCTAAGCCACTCTCTAGCCACTTTTTTACCCGACCATAAGGACTTTTTTCGTCCGAAAAACCGATTTTCCCCCTTCGTGGCAATCGTTCGGCTAAAGCCTCATCCATCTCCTTGGTGACGACAACTTCGCAAGGAGCCATTTTTTGGCGATCTCTCCATAACGGCCATCGACAAAGAGAATCATCTCTTCGTCGGAGACTAAAAGTCGACCCACTTGAGGAAAGACCTCTGTCAGATAAAAGAGATTTGGCGGGTGATCGCTAATGAAAGCCTTTAGCCCCAAACTCTTAAGATTTTCAACCACCCGATCGTATCTCATCGACTTAAGAGATCCTCTAAGGTGAGCAATTTGATCAAGGGTTTTCCATCGATCGCAAGCGTAGGTTGGGAGAGATTAGACAAAGCGATAAGGAATTGCTCGGCCTCCTCATGGGAGAGAAGACGGTGACTAAAAACTTCTTCCTGCCCTTGCGAACCTCCTAAAACCGATTTAAGGAGTTCAATCGCCTCTTTCTCCTCAAATCCGCTAGGGATTGTGCGGAGGATATGCCCCTTGCCACCGAAAAATTCGATATCAAAACCTAGAGTCATGAGTTTTTCCCGACAAAGCTCGAGCCGTTCCTCTTCTTTTAAGGAGAGAGTGATAACAGGGGGGAGAAGAAGAGCTTGTTTGCCCAGGGGAGAATCGCTCTTTTCCTTTAAAAGTTTTTGATACCCTTTTTTGATGGAGAGGAGTGCCAACCCCTCTTTTACTTCTGACAAGAGAGGAGGGATGGAAAGAGGGTCAAATACAATCGCCCCTTTAAAACAGTGGGCAATCTTTGGACGTAAAGTTTGTGGGAAAAAAGAGGGTTCACTTTTGAGCTCCCATTCATGGGATGGCGGCAAAAAATTGTCATGCGACCATTTGATTGAGAGGGGAGCCGGGGCAATTTCTTCCCGATGGAAGTTTTTAGAAATGGGGTAGAGGACTCTTTCAATCCCTTTGGAGATAAATTGGTGAAGTCGGCTTTTTTCCCTTAATCGTACCTCTCTTTTTTGCGGGTGGACATTCACATCGACAATACCTCCGGGCAAATCGAGATGGAGAAGAAAGATGGGATGGCGATGGTCGGGAAGAGAGGGGCCAAAGCCCTCTCTCACAGCAAGAGAAATCAAATAGGGGTCAACTAGCCGTTGATTGACAATGAGAGTTTCTTCAGTTCGATTAGGGCGGTGAAAAGCAGGGCCTAATAACCAACCCCGAAGAAAAAAATCTCCCTCTTCGGTTACAAGAGGGATCCACTCTTCCTTTAATTTTTCAGGATCCAGTTGCCCCAGCCGCTCTTTCAGTCGGGCGAGAAAAGGGCCCTCTTGCGTTTTTAGAAGCTGCAATTGAGGTTTTTGGTCGACAGTTAGGCTAAAAGCCACTTCTGGACGAGCGAGGGAAAGACCCCGGATGACACGATGAACTTCATGCGTGAGCCGGTCGGGTGCTGGAAGAAATTTTTTTCGGACAGGGACATTGTAAAAGAGATCTTTAACCTCGATCGTCGTCCCTTGAGTTCGATGGCTTTTCCCTTTTTCAACTACGGCCCCTCCGTCGATTTGGTAAAATCCTCCCTGATGACCATCTGTTGATGTCAGGAGGGTAACTCTAGAAACAGAGGCGATTGAGGCTAGCGCTTCACCCCTAAATCCTAAGGTCCCAATGGAAAAAAGATCGTCTAATTTTGTGATTTTAGAAGTTGCATGACGCGCAAAGGCAAGAGGGATTTCCTTTTCAGAGATTCCACTGCCATTGTCGGTGACCCGGATAAGAGTTCGACCACCTGAGAGAAGATCAACACGGATTTCGCTTGCTCCAGCATCAAGGCTGTTTTCGATTAATTCTTTGACGACAGAGGAGGGGTGCTCGACCACCTCGCCTGCTGCCATCTGATTAATCAGCGTTTCATCTAGGAAACGGATTTCTTTCATGCTTTGAATGTATAAAGGTAAGTTCTGCCGTAACGCCTTACAGGAAGAGGGGTCAGTCTGGTGGGTGGAAATGATATTTCTCCCCCTTCTTCAATAAAGAGTGTTGCCCCAGATTTTAGCAAATTTAACGATGCCACATCTAAAAGAAGTTGCGCGGAGAATAATTTATCCTTTCTCATTTCAAAATAGGGTGGGTCGGCAAAGATGATATCAAATTCCCCCTTCTTTTCGATAAGGGGTAAAAGTTTAAAGACATCCCCTTGATAGGTCATCGCTTGGAGGGAACATTGCAAAATTTCTAAATTTTCTTGT
>JAGVKY010000082.1 GCA_020050175.1 Parachlamydiales bacterium | reverse complement strand
TGAAAGTCTTGAAGCTGTTATGCAAGATTTAGAGATGGTTATTAAGAACAGGACGATTCAAATCACAAATGGCCTGGGGTGATTTTCATTTTTTTATCACTTCTCTTCGCGGAGAGCTTTTTGGGCAACTAGACGGCCGATGCGGAGGCCCTCTTCGTGATCGATGGGAAAGTGGATGCCAGCAAGAACTCTCGACTCTGCTGCAGTTTGAGCCGTTTTTTCCCATTGTTGACGTTGTTTAGGGTAGAGAACGCTTAGAAGAGTGTTAGCAGCACTTGCTTGAGCAGAAAAAAGAGATGGGTAGCTCGGATGGGCTGGAGTTGGGATAAGGGTCGTGAGCCCCTTTGAAATAGCTTCAGGGCGACGAGCGCCTATTTTGTATTTTCCTTCAAAGACGACAATTGAGGTGTCATGAAGAGTTCTTTCCAGCAAAGCTCTTTCATAGAGATAGGTCAGCGGATCCACATTTTCTTTTCGGGCGGCCTCTTTTAAGAGATTTTGCCAGGCGTCATTATTTAGACTTTGGCTTAAACCTTTTTTTTCCTCCTCATCTTCCCCTTTTGATTCTTTTAATTGCTCCAGCTGGTCTTGCCAGTAAGCGCTATCGGGTGCGGGTAAAGGGCGAAAGCTAAAGATTTTTGCCGATTCGATGTACCATGGAGAGGCACTTCCTTCATAAAGGCCAGCAGCCTCACCCCCTTTTGGCTTCCAAAAGTTATCACCCCTTTTGATCAGGGCAGGTTGCAATCTTTTTTCCTCGGCATTGAAACGAGTTTGATAAACGAGAAGGACTTGGTTCCCTATTTTCTCCGAAAGAGGGTCAGAAAATTTTTTTTTGGGAAGATCGGCAAAGAAGATGCGGAGAACTTCATGAGACAGGGTCTCTAAGTCGCCGCGCCCTTTTGTCAGGCAGCCAAAGTCGCAAGCTGCAGAATAGAGATAAGCCCGGACACGAGTGGGCGTGGCTTTGGAAGTGGCCCTTTGTTGGATGAGTTTATTGTTTTCCTCATCAAGAGCTAAAATCGATGGGAGGGAAAAGGTGCTTAAAATAGGGGTGCGAATCGAGATTTCATGGGGGGAATAGGTATAGAAAGGTTTAACATCGCCTGCTAAATCTCCTAATCCCAAAAGGATCGCGAAAAAACTCCACTCTTTCCAGCCCATGTTAACCCATTAACATGGTCAGGGGTTATTTATCAAAGAAAGACTTTACGTCTTTGACGAGAGCTTCGACTGATGAGGGTTTTCCATAAAACATATGTCCACCCTCGTAGAGATTTAATTTCACTCTTTTTTGTGTCGCTTCGTCTAGGAGAAGATGACGAATCCCATACTTCATTCCATAATAGGGAGTTGCCAGATCGTAAAGTCCCGAAGCCGCAAAGACTTTAAGCTTAGGGTTGTTATAGAGAAGCCTTCGGAGCATCGGGGCAACATTAAGTGAATGATCTCTCAAGAGAAATTTCCACTTTTGAGCAGAATCTGAGAGGACAACGTAAGATTCTTTTTCTTGTTCCCCTCCTAGCTCTTTTAGAAAGTAATTCATCTTTTGATGGAACAAAGCCAGAAGGGGAATAAAGCTTGGGTCTAGGTGTAAATTATAACCTACATCGCCAGGGGAGGGTTGGGTGACTGATGCGTCAAAACGCCCCAAGACTTCCCCTTTGGTAAAAAGTTCCCTAAAAGCGTAGGGAGAGATCCGGAGACGCATTTTGAGGATCTCCTCTTTAGGTAGAGTGGTCCATTCAGATAATTCTTGCGCAAGAGTCTGAACAGCACTTTCAGGAAGGGCATCTCCTAAAAAAAGTGCTGGTTGATATTTCTTCTCTAAAAAGGCTTCAGCTTCGGCTCCATTCTTTTTAGCAAGAATGGCGTAGGTGGGAAATGAAAAAAGATAAGGGAAGTCGTTGGAAGCATCGACAGATACATTTTCAAAATCCAAAAGACCTGAGATCAAAAGGAGGCCATCGATTCCGATATGGTAGTGCTCAAAAAGATGAGCTGCTATGCCAATGATTCTAATTGTTCCGTAACTTGCTCCCGCTAAATAGAGAGGAGAAGACCATTTTTTATATCGATTTAAAAAAACAGTGATTCCTTGAGAGAGACTTTCCATATCCCCCTCAAAAGAGAGATAGGGGGCAAGGTCAACTCCAGCGGCAGTTCGGCTAAAGCCTGTGGCCATGGCGTCAATGAAAACGAGGTCGCTGAAACGGAGGAGAGAGGAGGGATTTTTTTCAAGCTGCCCTGGCCCCTCTGAAATTTTAATAGGGCCTATGCCTCCAAGGTGAAAAAAGACAGTGGCAGCTCCAGGGCCGCCATTAAAACAAAAAGTTAGCGGACGTTCGGCTTCGCCTTTGCGAGGTTCTTGAAAATAAGCGACGTAGAAAAGTTTTCCTTCTTCCTTACCCTCTTTATTCTCAAGGGTTAAATACCCTTTTTCCACTTTGACATCTAGTGGTAAAGGCAGTTCAGCAACTAGGGAAGTAATAAGGAAAGTAAAAAGTAAAAATCTTATCATCATAATTTTTTATTTACAGGAGCTCTTAGAAGAAGTCGATATTTAGTATCCAATGACGCAATTTCAATTAGAAAAGCTCTTCGATCATGTCGATGTCGAAATCAGTAATTGAACCCTCTTCGTCAAATAGGCCGGTTGCTAATTCTTTCTTCATCTTTTTGATTTTCAACATCTTCTCTTCGATAGTTTCGCGGCTGATGTATCTTTTTGCAATGACAGGTTTTTCTCTACCCATCCGATGAGAGCGCCCAATAGCTTGTTCTTCTGCAGCGATATTCCACCAAGGGTCCATCAGAAAAACATAATCGGCCTCTGTCAGGTTAAGTCCAACCCCACCAGCTTTCAAGCTCATGAGAAATAAAGGGATATCTGCATTATTCTGGAATTTTTCGACCGCTCCTTTTCGATCCACTGTCGCCCCATCTAAATAGGCGTAGGGAATCCCTCTTTGATCGAGCTCTTTTTTGATGAGATGGAGAAAAGAGGTGAACTGGCTATAGATGAGAGCTTTTTCATTTCCCTCGACGATCCCTTCGATGTCTTCTAGTAGAAGCTCAAGTTTTCCAGAAGGGAGCCCCTCTCCTCCTGAAAAGGCTGGAAAAAGATCGGGGTGAATGGCCAATTGCCTTAAACGGAGAATCACCTCAAAAATTTCAAGCCGCGCTTTTTTGACCCCTTCCTTACGGACTCTTTCTATCACAAGAGAGCGCCTTTCTCGCAGAAATCGG
>JAGVKY010000012.1 GCA_020050175.1 Parachlamydiales bacterium | reverse complement strand
GATGGCGACTTCCAGGGTATACTTGTTTAAGTTCACCACTTTTTGGATCGATGATCTCTTTAGCGATTTCGGGTTTTAAAAAGCGGATTCCTCGAGAAGTTCTTATCATAACCCTTGGAAACCATTCAGCTTTAGGATCGAAGGGAGGAAGCTCATCAACCGTAATATCTTCTATTCGAGCCTTTAGATCATTTTCTCTCATTAAAAATGAGGGGCGATACCCCGCTCTGTTAGGGATCTCTCTGAGTTTCTTTAGTTTATCTTCTTCAAGGTGATTTTCTTCTAAAACTTTGAGGTAAGCCTCTCGGAGGTGCTCTTGATCGGACCTTCTAGACAACTTTTTAAAGATAGCTAGATGTGTTTCAATCGGCTCTTTAATCTGATGGCTTGCAATGTGACGCAGGGGGATAACCTCTTGAGAAGTACAGACCTCATCGAGACAAACGGAAATGAGGTCTAAATTGTCAAAAACCTTCTCAACCGGCTCATTTTTTTCTAGGACTCTAGGCAAACAAACCGTATAGAGAGGACGGAGAATGAGCAAGTAAATCTTCTCTAGCTGAGACTTTTCACTCTCTGAGATCCCTTGTCCATTCAAGTCCACCTCTTCATGATGTTTTTCGTACTTTTGATGCAGGCGGATTCGGAGGCGATAGATCAGGGAGACGGCTTCTTTAAGGAGCTCGCCTGTCGGCGCTGTAAAAGCATTTTTCTTTACTAAGGCGTCGATAATATCTAAAGAATTAGTCGATTGGATACCAAAATAGAGAGCTAAGTCGGCTAAAAAAAAGTTTAAAAAGTGTACATAGAGCTCTTTGATATTGATCGGGCTTTGGAGATGGGGGTTACCAGCCCATACTTGTGTAAATTTGAATAATCTCACCGTAAAAAGCTGGAGAGCTCTCGTTTTCCTGATCGGTTTCTCTTTTCCATTATTGAGGTTTTCATTTTTGGCCGCTTGAAAGTCATTGAAAAGTTGAGAATCACTCTTTTTTAATAGGCTGATGGATGATAAGACTTGATTTGCATGATATCCCGGAAGAAGCTGTGCAAATTCAGCAATGGGCTCAATAAGGGGTATTTCTATCTTTTGAGAAGAGGCCATTTCTTTAGGTTCTCCCATCAAGTCTTGTTCCTTTATGGCCCCTTTTGTGGGGAAACCACCAGGATCAAAATAGTACCCTTTAGCTTTTTTGCTTAGGCAGGTGAAGGTGATCGACTGATCTGGAGCCTCTCCAAGAGATACCACTTGCATTTGCAGAAATTCGAGAAGGGATTCAAAATACTTACGGTGCTTCTCATCTTGGAGCAAAATGAAAAACTCGAGATCTGAACAAGGAAGGGGCTCTTCCCTTCCAACAGATCCTATAGCTCTAATATCGTAAGCGCAGGGGGGCTCTCCTAGAACGATAAAAGCGTCGGTTAGAAAAACCTCAAAAAGCTCCCTAGATTTTTCAGTAACACAAGTTTGGTAAGACCTGAGATCTTTAAATGGAGCAGTAAAAGAATCTCTAAATTTTTTGAGTGCTTGTTGATATCTCTCTAAAGTGAATCTAGTGACACAACCGCTATTGCGTTCCATCTCAAGAAAACACCTTTCATCATGAATAATGCCGGCAAAATGATCAAAACCACCGTATGCTGGATCTTTATTCTCAAGACTATCGCGAGCTTGTTTAAAGAGCTCATCAATGAATCCATAGCATTCTTCATTAGAGAGAAGTCTCTTTAAATTTTTTGCCCTTTCAATGAGGTCATTAAATGCTGTAGTTCCCGTTGTTCTGGCCTTTGCCAATTTTTGCTTGAAAATCTCTACTGTGAAAAAATGATTCTGGATCGATCTGAAAAAAAGGTTCGAGGCTTTTAAATAAGCCTCTTTTTCTAACTGAGCATTTTTCAATTCCTGTGCAATTTTAACTGCCTGGGCAAAACAGCCCATTGACTTCACATATTCCCCTCTTTTTTCATATTCGTCAGCTAAGTAGATGGCTAGCTGGTATTGCTGTGAAGTTAGGTCGGATGTTAGATTCAAAAAGTTTTGCAATCTGATAGTGCATCTTTCAAAGTTCTCCTTATCCATATGAGGGATCAGGATCGTGAGATACTCGAATACTTTTTCCCTGTTGCTAAAGCACTGAGGCTTTAGAAGCAGTGAGTTTAAATCTTTTATCGCTTCAGAATACTTGACTTCCTTGATTGCTTTCTCAATCAAATCAGGCTTTTTATCCCGAGCAGCTGGCTGACCTTGCGGAATGCCGGAGGATTGAGCTATTTTTTCACGAAGAATAGCTAACTCTTTGTCAAAAAGATGCCTTAACTGACGATACAGGTCGCAAAGATCATAAAACCCAGCAGGTACTACAGTTTGGAATAAAGAATCTAATGGACGACTATCTAAAGCGCGTTTTTTTTCTGTTAGTTTTATTAATCTATCGTCATCTGGATTGTTCTCAATTTGCATGAGGGAAATTTCTTCTGCAATCTCCTCATAGCACTTCTGGTCCGCTTCGATTCCAAATTCCTTAACCAATCCCAGACACTTCTGTTTTATACAGAGCTGTGCTTCAGAAATGAGTTTTAAAATATCAGCGCGATTCGTGTCCAAAGCATGACCATCCTTTCGATCTGCTGTTTCAGGACTAGGCGTTGAGTTGGCATACTGTCCATAACAATCACTACTAGCTACACAACGTAACATATGCCCTTCT
>JAGVKY010000013.1 GCA_020050175.1 Parachlamydiales bacterium | reverse complement strand
GCATTGTCAAAGAATTTAATGAAACAGAAGAGATTCCAGTTTTTTTAGTCTCCTTAAAAGCGGGGGGAGCTGGGCTCAACTTAACTGGTGCTGATACAGTGATCCATTACGATATGTGGTGGAATCCAGCTGTAGAAAACCAAGCAACTGACAGGGTTCACAGGATCGGGCAGAAAAAATCTGTCTCTTCCTATAAACTTGTCACCAAGGGAACCATCGAAGAGAAGATAATTGATCTTCAATCACGTAAGACTGGACTTGTTAAACAGGTTGTCTCTTCTGATGACGAAGCGCTCTCCAAACTCACCTGGGAAGAGGTGCTCGAACTCCTGCAAACTTAGGATACCTATGTCTAGCCCATCGTTTAAAGATAGATTAAAATCTCTGTACCGAGAGACCCGAGGAAGGTTTAATAACTTCCGGGGTGTCTTCTCAAGCGATATTGGGATTGACTTAGGAACAGCCAATACGTTGGTCTATGTTCGAGGTAAGGGAATTGTCCTAGCGGAACCCTCTGTCGTTGCTGTTGATTCAACTACAGGCGAAGTTCTTGCTGTGGGACAAAAGGCGAAAGCCATGTTGGGGAAAACACCTCGCAAAATTCATGCCGTAAGGCCGATGAAAGATGGCGTTATTGCCGATTTCGAGGTGGCTGAGGGGATGATCAAAGCGCTTCTCAAGCGGGTCACTCCATCAAGAAGTCTTTTCCGTCCTAAAATTTTGATTGCAGTCCCTTCAGGAATCACTGGGGTCGAAAAAAGGGCCGTGGAAGATTCTGCCCTCCATGCAGGTGCACAAGAGGTGATTTTGATTGAAGAACCTATGGCAGCTGCTATTGGGGTTGATCTTCCTGTCCATGAACCCTCTGCCAACATGATCATTGATATTGGGGGCGGTACAACAGAAATCGCCATCATCTCGCTTGGGGGGATTGTCGAATCTCGCTCCCTCAGAATTGCGGGGGATGAGTTTGATGAGTGCATCATCAATTACATGCGCCGTACCTACAACTTGATGATCGGGCCAAGAACGGCGGAAGAGATCAAAATGACGATAGGCTCTGCCTATCCTCTTGGGGCCAATGAGCTTGAGATGGAAGTGCGCGGGCGCGATCAGGTGGCTGGTTTGCCTGTGACTAAACGGATTAACTCTGTTGAAATCCGCGAATGTCTGGCTGAACCGATCCAGATGATCATTGAAGGTGTCAAATTAACTTTGGAAAAATGCCCTCCTGAATTGGCTGCCGACCTCGTTGAACGTGGTATGGTGATTGCTGGCGGGGGTGCTTTGATCAAAGGGATAGATAAGGCCCTGATTAAAGAAACTGGTTTGCCGGTGATTATTGCCCCTAATCCTCTTTTAGCTGTCTGTTTAGGGACAGGTAAAGCTCTTGAGTTCCTCGATAAATTCAAGAAGCGAAAAAATGGCTGATCCCAAAAAATGGGTTGCCGAAATGGCAACCCTTCTTCAACCCGAAAACATCGTTTGGATTGAAGGGGGAGAAGAGGAACATCAACAGATACTGGATGCTCTTGTAAAAGCTGGCATTGCTATCCCCCTTGATCGCCCTAAGAGCTATCTTTTCCAATCGGATCCACGAGATGTTGCCCGTGTAGAAGAAAAAACCTTCATCTGTTCCCCCACCAAAGAAGAAGCTGGACCCACTAACCACTGGATGGCCGCTGAAGAGATGAAAAAACATCTTCTTCAACTTTTCAAAGGGGCGATGAAAGGACGAACTCTCTACGTGATTCCCTATTCGATGGGACCCATCGATTCTCCTTTTTCGAAACTAGGCATCCAACTAACCGATAGCCTTTATGTTGTGGCCCACATGGCCATCATGACCCGTGTCGGCCGGGAAGTCTTAAAAAAAATCGAACAAAAGAGTTTCGTACCGTGTGTGCACTCGGTGGGAGTCCCTCAAGGTCATCCCGATTTTGATTCTAAATGGCCTTGTAATCCCGAAAAACTCATTGTCGCCCATTTCACCAAAGAGCGAGAAATCTGGTCTTTTGGCAGTGGTTATGGGGGGAATGCCCTTTTAGGGAAAAAGTGCCTTGCCTTAAGAATCGCCTCTGTTTTGGCAAGAGATGAAGGGTGGCTCGCTGAGCACATGTTGATTGTGGGAATCACAAATCCTCATGGTGAAAAGCGCTATTTTTTGGGAGCTTTCCCCTCAGCCTGCGGGAAAACCAATCTCGCCATGATCACTCCCAACATTCCCGGTTGGAAAGCAGAAACTGTAGGGGATGATATTGCTTGGATTCGCCCTGGGAAAGATGGATGGTTATACGCTGTCAATCCAGAAGCGGGATTTTTTGGTGTTGCCCCAGGGACTTCGGAGAAATCGAATCCGAAAGCCATGGCAACCATTGCTACCAATACTCTTTTTACGAATGTAGCATTGACAGGAGACAAGAATGTCTACTGGGAAGGAATGGACATTGAACCTAAACCTCCAGTGACAACTTGGTTGGGAAAACCATGGGATGGAAAAGAAAAGGCAGCCCAACCCAATGCGCGCTTTACGGCCCCTGTTGCACAATCCCCCCATGTTGACCCTGCATGGGAAGCAGAAGAGGGTGTTCCTATTTCTGGTATTCTTTTTGGCGGTCGACGGAGTGATCGAATTCCCCTTGTCACAGAAGCTAAAAGTTGGGCCCAAGGAGTTCTCTACGCAGCCTCCATCTCTTCCGAAATGACAGCTGCGGCAGCAGGTACGATCGGAAAATTACGCCACGACCCCTTTGCCATGCTCCCTTTTTGCGGCTACAACATGGGGGACTATTTCCAGCATTGGCTAAGCTTTCAAAATCTCCCCCATCTCCCAAAAATCTACCTTGTCAATTGGTTTAGAAAAGGGGCGGATGGAAAATATCTCTGGCCTGGGTTTAGCGATAATACCCGTGTCTTAAAGTGGATATTTGAAAGAACTCAGGGAAAAAGCGAAGGAATTAACACACCGATAGGCATTCTTCCGAAGAAAGGGGAGATTGATGGGGCTGTGGATGAAATTTTGACCTACGATCCTGAGGGATGGAAAGAAGAGGTCAAAGAGTTAAAGCACTATTTCACCCTTTTCGGGCATCATTTCCCGCAAGCGCTATCAAATGAACTAGAAAGTCTCGTTACAAAAATATAAAAATTAAACCACAGAGAACTAGAGAGAACACAGAGAAAAAATTAAAAGACTATTTCTCTAAAAAGATTCTCTCTAGTTCTCTGTGCTCTCTGTGGTGTAAATATAAATGGGAAAATCAGGGAATAAAATTGAGAAGGAAGGACCTTCTGTCTTATCGCTGACACAGGGACTTTTGGTAAGTGGGGGATTGAATCTTCTTCTCCTGTTTCTCTTTGTCGCGATGATGGTTAAGGAGACTCCTCCTCTTGCTTTTGCCTCTTTCCGGGATGCTTCTAATATTTCTGCTAGAGGGCCGCTCCGCCCAGCCACACTCTCTTTTTTAGATCTTTTGTCGACGAAGTCGTTTGAAGAGGTGGGAAGTTATCTCTCATCTGAGGAACCGATTGAAGATGGTTTGACAAAGAGGGATTTAGCCCTTTCTTGGCTTGTGGCAGCCCATCATTTTGATTTAAGAAGAGCTCTTTTTGGCCTCTCCAAGCCGATATCCGATCGCATTGTCCGTGTCAAAGTGCAAGACCAAATGTGGGAATTAAGACTCTTTCCCCGCCTGCCTGAAAAACATCTCGACGCAATTAAACATTTTATCGAAAAAGAGAAGTGGCCCCTCGATGCTGACGGTCTCTATGAAAAATTAAAGCTAGGGATGCGCGATCCCTCCCTCGTCGAATCCTTTCTATGGACCAAGGAATACCTTCTAATAGAACGTCTCCTTAAAGAGGCGGGTGTAGATGCTAAACCTCACGATATTGTGACACGCCTTCTCAATAATCAGTGGACACTTGAGATGTGGCGCTTTCCTCAAGTAGAAAAACTCTACCTCCTTTTTGAAACACAAAAACCGGTCCCAGTCGTCTCCCAAGCTCCAAAATCTTCTAAAACTTATACGGTGCAAGAAGGGGATTCTCTTTGGAAAATCGCCAAAAAAGAGGGTGTGACTGTAGATGCCCTTCGTGCCAAAAATCCCACCCTTGCCTCCATTTTAAAACCTGGGATGAAGATCGAGCTTCCCTTATCATCGAAAGGTTAAGGAGAATTATGGTAAAATTTTGAGCGTGAAAACACTCTTGCTCCTCCTAATCCGAGGATACCAGCTATTTCTTAGCCCTTTCGTTGGTTCTTGTTGCCGCTTCTATCCCAGCTGCTCAGAATATGCCCATCAGGCCATATCATTACATGGTTTCTTTAGGGGCTCCTGGCTCATGGTTAAACGCTTGATGAAGTGCGGACCTTGGCATTCCGGCGGTATCGATTACCCCTAGCGCTCTAATATTTCTTTAACGTGAAGAGTTATGCATAAACAAATAGCCTGATGGGTCGCATTTTTGGGGTGATGGCCGCAATTCCACAGTTTTAAAATCCCGCTTTGATTAATAAAATATTTTAGCTATCATGGTTCGCTGATTTATTAGCTCCTAAGTTTATTTCTTAAGACGAGAGGAAAAAAGCTATCTGC
>JAGVKY010000062.1 GCA_020050175.1 Parachlamydiales bacterium | reverse complement strand
TCCGATCTGAAGAAAAAGTTTCAATCCTCTTCCTTTCAATTGCTGGAGTTAGTTTAAGCTGTGGAGAAAGCTGAGGATGGCCTGATTGTCCTTGCGCAAAATGCCCGGGTGAAGTCTGAGAGTTGTTAAATCGTCGCTGCAAATCATTGTAATATTCGGGTGGAGGAAACCAAAACTGCCTCTAATAGATGCTTTGTTGTTTTCCGCAACAGCATGGCTATAAAAATAGGCAATCAAATAGCAGGATCTAAGGAAGTGGAAACTTCCTCTGATTTTTACATCGATAAAACTTGCTTGAGCCGATTCATCTATAGGGATGACAGTGATGGTTCTGCCATCCAGAGGAGCCAACTTTTCGGGAACTTTTCTTAGCACTTCACGGGTATTATCAAAGAAGAGCTTCCGGAAGCCGTCAGGGCTGTCGGGGGCATATTCATAGAGAAGACAAAACCACTGATTGCTTAAGAGATCCGTTCGATTTACTTCTGCTGAGAGTAAGGTATCGAATGATTTCCAATGATCAGCTCCATTATTGATCAATGAGAAGGGAGATCCGTAAAAATGGTCCATCCCGAGCATGTCAAATTTTTGCCCGCTTCCAAATAGAATAATATTTAAACGCCCCTCTCGAATATGAGATTCAAAATGAGCTAAGAGTTCCTGAGTCTTCGGAGAGTTAAAGAGGTCGTTAGTGCAGTCTAAAGCAACAGTAAGGTGAGTCGTCTCTTTCTTTTCGGTAAAAATACGTTCGATATCATGGATCAGATTTCTTTGATTGTAGCGAGATTTCGCTTTCGCATCGATGCTCGGATGAAAAGAGCAGCCGAAAAAGTCGATACTTTTGATGGAGGGGTCGCTCATCACTAATTCAAAGGAGCGATTTCTTCCCAATAAATTTGCATGTTCAAAATAGAAATCTTCGCTCCAAACAGTTGAGATCTCTTTGCAGGAGTTCATCTCACGCGCGGAAATGATAGCTAAAGAAAAGACAGTTTCGGCTGTTTTCCCAAGACCTCCTCTGACAGAGCGTTGGAGCGATTCTGGAACGATCTTCAGTGCAGTAGGGTAAAGCTCTTGAAAGTCGTTTGCCTGGTAGGGGGAGGTCAGTTCAAGAAGTGTGGCAAGTTCTGCATAAGCAAGCTCAATTGCCTGTATAAATTGAGCCTCATCCTTATAAGCGGCTAAATGGTGAAGAATGTTTGTTAAAGAGTTTTCGATGATTTCTTGAAATGGAGGGCATTGATAGAGTTCATGCCATTCTTCGGTCGGGATTTTGTCAAAAAGACCTTTGATCATTTCTAGGAAAGATTTTCCTAAAACTGCAACATGGGGCTGATGATTCTTTAATCTAATTTCTTTAAGTCTCTCTATAAAATGGTTCTTATCTGCAAAGAGGGGTGGAGCAGTTTCGGTCTCCACGTGGAGGGTAGATTTCGGTAAGGGGAATGCCTCGGGAATAAGCCGACGGAGTTGAATGGCCCCAAGGGCTATACCGGTCTCTTCCGTAAAATGATGGGCAAGAGTGGGGTGAGTTTTGATGATAGTATCAGGGCTTAATGGAGAAAAGATGGGGAGGATTTTCATCCCGCCGATCACTTCGCCTTGACATTCAAATTTTACACGGGCAATCGCTGTGCATTTGTGGGTCTCGATGTTTGAGAGAGTGGCTATCTCTTGCTCAATCAATGCAATTTTTTCATTAAAGGTTCTCTCTTTTTCTTGAAGACCTTCTGTTAGGATGCAATCTTTTAAGTCGTCGGTGAAATCAAAAAGGATTTCCTTTTCTTGAGCTTCTGAAATAAGCCTTTCCCATCCTGTTTTATTGTGCCTATCAAGAACAACAAACTTTAACGGGAATAACTGGTTAACTTCATCAGTGTCAGTAAGAAGGAGAGGGCTTTTGTCGCCCATAGCGAAGCGCTGGTTAATGGATGAGCTAAAATGGGGTCGTTCGCGGTAAAAGGCCCGATGGTATTGGTATGGGGTGAAAGGGGAGATTTGAAAGGCCGTTTCGAATAATTTCCAGCCAATCATCCGTGCGGAAGTGGCAACAGAGGGGGCAACCTTATTCAGATAATTAACCGCTAAAAAACGGATTTTATGAGCGACGTTATCGTCATTCATTTGCAGTTCCGCTCTTTGCATCACACGCAAATTATTATGCCAGGCCGATTCAGAGTGTAAAATCCTTTCAGGATAACCGAAAATAGAAGAAACAGAGCTTACAACTTTCTCAATTGTAAAATGAAAAAGAGAGGTTGTTACATTTGCAATAAATATTATGAAACTATGTTTGGTTACAAACCGATTAATTTCCTCAGCTGCATGATAGTTGTGGGTGAATTTTGAAAATTCCTGCAAACTATGATGTTGTGAGATCGGCACTGTCAAAGCAACAGCAAAAAACAAAGCAGCTCGCATCATTCTTCGCGACTTGGAAGAGCTGCCTTCTTTGCTATTGGCTATTGAAGAGAAATTTTGAGATTTACTTGGGTGAATTTGTGACATTTTCTCTTTCTTTAGAATAGTCCATCTGAGACGGATGCAAAAGTCTCTTAGAAAGCTTTATGTATGACACTCTAAAAAACAGTGCAATAAGATTTTATATTTCTTCTAGAGAGCTGAGTTAGCCACAAAAAAACGCTATGAAGGGATCATAGCGTTAAAAATGTCTATTGGTTCAAATCTTTGAGAAGATAACTATGTATTTTCAGGCCTCCCTCATTTTTTAATCTGTTGATGCACCCTACATCAAATTCATTGTAAGGACTTGGATCAAGAAAAGCTCTAGCTTCCATATAAACGTCGGGATTTACTGGCTTTTGTCCATTTAGATCTACAAAATGCAAGTTGAAATTTCCAGGTATATAATCTGTATCTAGAAAATCTAATTCTGTTACATTTCCCGTTTGAGCTACTCTTACTAAAAGATTTGAATTAAAGCTCGGATTTTCAAGAATTATTATTCTTGAATATCCTTTAGGAATATTTTTGGTGCAGCTTTCAATTAAAGCCCAAGAATTATCTGCGTTGATTTGAGTCTCTCTATCTACAAAAAGGTTTGGTACAACTTGAAGTCCGTTGGCAAACTGTTGGCTAGATGGACCGTCTTGTAGTTGATAATGTCTAACAATGTCAGAGAAACCTTGAGTTCTAATCGCATAATAGGGCGAACTTCTAAGTGCACCAGCAAAAATGGTGTGTGATATGGCGAGCCTGAGAGCTATTTTTCCTGAGTTAGACCTTGGAAGATCGTTGGCGGTCGCCTGTTCTCTGATGGGTTCTTGAACTTCTGCAGCAGCATTTTGTGCTGGTGCTTGAACTTGGAGAGGTAAAGGAGGCGGTTGCACCGGGGGTAAATTAGGAATATGTCTTTCGAAAATGGAGCTGATGCCCGAAAAGGCGGCATTTTTTTCCCATTCGGCTTTCAAGAAAATTTGATTAATCTGCCCCTGATCGCCACTGACAACTTTAAAAAATAGTCCCTTTAAGGAATGGAACAACGACATGGCTATCATCGCCACACGTTGAAAAACATTGAGCTCTTTTTGCTCTCTTAGCTGGTAGTTAGGAGCTTCGTGAACATCAACCCGAAGAAATTGTTGTATATCTTGATTTTGAACTCTAAAAACGGTCATTTTCATCTCCAAATGATCAGTCAGTATAGAGATAAAATATTAATTTGTCATAAAGAGAGTGGCGAAATTTTGTACAAAGCTAAAGGTATCATGAAAACCAGAGACGAAGGTCCATTCTCAATAGGTTTTTGCGCATTTGACCAGCTAAAACTCTCAAATCGTAACCGCAAGCAAAAGAGGGTAAACTTAGCCTGTCTTTCTGTTAAAAAAATCGTTCTTTAGTTCTCTGTATTTTTTACCAGCCTGATCAGTTTCGATAGCAGCTTTTCTTTTGAGTTCTGCATATTCTTCTGCCTTTGCCGGATGATGGATTAAATCATCTCTAAACCCAACTAGATTTTTCCAATCAAGACTTTCAGGATAAGTTAGGTGAACGTGGTATCTCCTTGTTCGTTCTTCTACATCTGGTAAGTAAATAACAAAATAAAGCCGATCGGCTGTACTAAATTGTGATCTAAATTCATAACCTAGTTCTTGAAGTTGTTTTGAAGCAGTTTCAAAATCTTGTTTGTTGACCGCTATCGCAATATCGATAATTCCTTTGCCGCCAAGACCAGTCACAGCTGTGCTGCCGACATGTTCTATAGCTGCAGTTACGGAAAAAAATGAGGAAATTC
>JAGVKY010000078.1 GCA_020050175.1 Parachlamydiales bacterium | reverse complement strand
TAGCCTTCGTCCAGCCGATATCGAATCCATCGAATAGAATCCAACAGGATTAAATCTCTGTGGTAATAAAAAATAAAAAGTTAAACCACAGAGAACACAGAGGAAGTTGGATCGAGTAAAATACTTGTCTCTATCAATGTTCTTTCAGCGCAAATTTTAATTTTTTTTCGAATCCTGTTTGGCTTAATTGAAAATTAATCGAAAGTTTACGAAGGGTAAATTTAGAGAGCTTACCTTTTACTTTTCTTAAACCGAATAAGGAGAAATAAAAATGGCAGCAGCAGTAAGACCTCTAGCATATGCACAAGGGCTTTTTAACCAGGGCCTTCAATTTATTAAAAATGGTTTTAGAGATCCTCTCTCTATCTTAAAACCTTCGATGGAGGTTGTAGCACCCTCTTTATCAAGGCCTCTTGCTCAAATGAAGGCTGTATGTCTTAGCAGAGCGGAAGGGAGAAAAGTTCTTGCTGAGTTAAATAGAGGGGCACATGAAGTTGTTTGTCAAAATCCATTAGCCAGAAAAATCTCTGATGAGATTGTCGTTTACAACCCTCTTTTTAATAGGCCACAAGCAAGTTCGCTAAACCCTGCTATTAACGGCTGTATTGGTCGAGCGAGTGGTAAACTTTTAGCTACTCAATTGGAGTGTCTAAGAGCTTAGGAATATTTTGCTTTTATCTTGCGAAGGGCGTTGTCAATTTGTTGGCGCGCCCTTTTTGTTGTCCTGTCAATTGTCAGCACACCGTTCAAATGGTCGTTTTCATGCATGTAAGCCCTGGCGAGAATGCCATCCGCACTCTTTTGAAAAGGTTTTCCTTCGAGATCATAGGCTTCAATGGTGATTGCCAAGGGTCTTTCGACAGGAACCTGCAATTTGGGAATGGAGAGGCATCCCTCTTCGATGACCCAGAGCTCTTCGGAGGGATTGCTCAAAGTGGGATTAATGTAGATTTCTAAGGGGCCAAGCTCCCATTGACGGGGTGAAACTTCGATGACGGGTCGAAAAATAAAGACGCGGAGGAGATCTCCCACTTGAGGAGCGGCAAGGCCCATCCCATCATTTTTTTGCATGATCTCATCCATCTCTGCGATGAGTTGCTTTAGATAAGCCTCGTTAAAATCGGTAACTGGCTTGGCTTTTTGGCGGAGAATCGGATCTCCATAGTAACGAAGCTTGCGTTGCATAGTTCGGATAATTATAAACGTTTGCTGTGAGTACTGTCGAGAAAAAGGGGTGTGTTCTTTGTCAAAAAACACCAGCTCCCCTCCTTGAAGATGGGCATCCTTTTTGTTGCAAAGGGTGCTCCTTTGTCTACCGGGTCTTGAAAGGGCGGGGGATTGACCCCTCGATTCAAGATCCGCTCTACGAAAAAGCCGAAGCATTGGGTCTTTTTTCCCCCGCGGAGAAGGAAATAAAAGAGGGGGAGGAGCTCCGTCTCGCCTTTTGGATCGAAGGCCTTTTTTGCCCCGCCTGCCAGCACCTATTGGAGCAGACGGTTGGGAAAATGAGGGGGGTTCTCTCTATCACTGTTGATTACACCACCGACCTTGCACTGGTCTGGTACCAGCCCCGCTATGTCAATCAAGATGAGATTTTTGCAGCTATCCGATCGCTTGGGTATCAACCCCATCAACTAGAGGCTTTAGATGGTAAAGGATGGGAGAAAAATCTAAGGTGGAGACTTGGGATTGCCTCTTTTTGCACGCTTAATGTGATGATGGCCTCCTATCCACTTTTAGCGGAAGAATTAGCAGGGGATTCAACTTGGGGGCTCTTCTTTTCACTCTACGCTTTTACCACTGCATTGCCGGTTCCGTTTTATGCTGCTTGGCCTCTCCTTAAACAAGGTTTTGCTTCGCTTATCCGTTTAAGATTTGGCTTGGAGGCTTTTATTACGATTGGAGTGGTGGGTGGATTTTCCCTTTCTCTTTTAAACGTGGTAAATGGGTATTTTGCTCTCTATTTAGATGCCGCGACCTTTTTACCCACTCTATTTTTAGTGGGGAAACTTTTAGAAATTAGAGTGAAGGGCGAAGCCAGAGACCGCCTTTTAGAAGTGGCACGCGCCCTCCCTCTAAGAGGTAGGAAAGGGGATCATTGGGTCCCATTAAAAGAGATTGCAGCCGGCGATGAACTCCTCATTTTGCGTGGAGAGAAAGTTGTCTTAGATGGAGAAGTGGTCGAAGGGGAAGCCCTGGTCGATGAATCTGTGGTAACAGGGGAATCGCTCCCTCATCTAAGAAAACTCAGCGATAAATTAATAGCTGGTTCCCGTTTAGTGGATGGCTGGGTCAAGATGAGAGTTCTTTCACCGCAAGCGGGATCCACTCTTCATACTCTGGTTAGCCTGATGGAAGAGGGAATTCAAAACCGTTCGCCCTTTAAAACCCCGCTCGAGCGACTAGTGGCGATTTTTTTGCCTGCAGTTTTAACCATCTCCATTTTGCTTTTTTTCTGGAGAGGAGCACTCGATGCTTTAAGTCTCTTGCTCCTTGCTTGCCCTTGTACGATCGGGATAGCTCTGCCCTTAGCTCGGTCCCGTTTGGCCGCTCTTTTAGGGAAGGAGGGAATTGTTGTCAGAAGAATGGAGGCATTAGATCTCCTCGGATGTGAGACCCATCTTCTTTTAGATAAAACGGGAACTTTAACCGAAGGGGAGCCTGAAGTCGTAGGAGGTCTTGAAGGACTTCCTGAGCAGGAAAAAAGAATTTTAAAAACTCTCGTCACTTATTCCAATCACCCGCTGTGCCGTTCTTTAAAAAACTCACTTAAAGGTATCTCTCAAATTCCCCTCGACGACATTCAAGAGGTGATTGGAAAAGGGATGTCTGGAGGGGAAAGACGTTTAGGTTCGCGAAAATGGTTCCAAGAATTTTCTCTCCCGCTGCCTCTTGAGAAAGATTTTGTCGAACTCTTTTATCAAGCAGATAAGATTTACCCTTTCTATTTCCAAGAGAAACTAAGAGAAGGGATGAAGGATTGGCTTGACACTCTCAAAGATCTCTCAATTGAGATTGTTTCAGGTGACCGCACTGACAGAGTGGAGGAAATTGCCAAAAGGTTACAAATTTCCCACTATCAAGGCTTTGTGACACCTGAACAAAAAAAAGAGCGGGTCATCGCCCTTCAGAAACAGGGTGGCAAAGTTTTCTTTGTGGGTGATGGAGTAAATGATGGGCCCGCACTTTCCAACGCAAACCTTTCAGCCTCTCCAGAAGGTGGCCAAGACCTTACCCTTTTTGTCTCCGATCTTATTATTAGAGGTTCCTTCAAAAAGATGATCCAAGCGAGAGGCTTAGCTAAAAAAGCTCGCGCCATCACTTCGCAAAATCTTTTCCTCAGCTTCTCTTACAATATCTTTGCTATTCTCTACGCCATTTTCGGTCCAGGGCTAACCCCTCTCCTTTCCATTTTCATCATGACCCTCAGCAGCGTTACCGTGATCACGAATACTTACCGCCTTCGTCGTTAAGCTCTCGCAGGGCAAAATGTTGCTCTCTCAATTCATGAGGGTAAAGAATAGTTAGAGAGGCAAGTCTTCCCACGAAGCCGTCATGCAACATCCATTGTCAATCCCGATAACGTTGCCATCTTCTAATAAGAGGAGATTGCCAGGGTGGCGATCGGTGTTGTTAAAACGGATGTCGAAAACAAACGTCCCTTGGATGGCAGCTCTTGAATATTGTTGGATGTTCTCGGGTCCATTTTCATCTGTATAGATGACCATCGCACTTCCCAGATGGGGTATAAACTGCTGAACAGAACCTACTTGTCCACCCAGCTCTATATGAAGAGTCGGAGGAACTCGATAAACCCCCTCTCGATCAAGGACGGAGGCAAGGTGTTCCCTTGTAGCAGCTTCGCCCACTTTAATCCCTTGCCTGACTCCTTCTCTCTCCTCTTTTTCAGGCTTGAAAACCCATTTTGTCTCTCTCTGTTCATTCAAGAGAAAATAGGAACCGTTGACCCCCCCTGATCGATCGCCCCCGGTTAACAATTTTGAGCTATTTGGATCTTTTTCGTAGGCAATGACCACCTCATAAAGGTCTGACAAAAGAGCGACAACATCACCTCTTTCTTCTTTCATTTCATTTGCAGTGGGGAGGAGTTCTTCGGAAAAAAGAGCCGAGCAAAAGCTTTTTATCTCATCTTGGGTCAAGTGATGGGGTGAATCGAAGCGCTCTTTTATGATCCCAACCAAGTCTTTTACTCTTTCTCTTTTTTCAGCTATTTCTGACGGAAAGGTCTCTTGAAATTTTTCTGTTATAGGGGACTGTTCTAAATCTTTTCTGGCGCTAAGTTCTTTAAGGGTTGCAGTAGCTTTGACAGGCTCTTTTCCTGTCAAAGCATGTTTTGCGGCCAATTCAAGTTTTTCTTCCTTGGCGCTGACTTTAGAGCATTCTGGCGGTGTTATCGGAGTTGTTTTTGGAGTTTCACCACCAGAAACGGGGATTAATCCACGACCCATCACTACCTTTTCAAAGCTATTCTAACTCTGACACAAGGTGGATAATAATTTTTAAAGGCAACTCTCTTTAACAAAAATTAACAGAAAATTCAAATGCTTATCTAAACTCTCTAATTTAGCAGGGACGTTTTTTACGAAGGGAGCTCATCCTTTCAAGGTCTGATTGGTAGGGCTTCATTTTCTGTAAGTGGGTTTGATTATCAGTCAGGACTTTTTTAATCCAATTAGGCAAGTTGGGTGCCAATTGATAATAGACCCACTGCCCTCTGCGCTCATCTGAAACAAGACCAGTTATGTCTGAAATAGTAACAAATCTTCATTTTTCATAAGAGTCCGTTGGCAAGAACATCTTAATCTTGCCACTTTTTTCTTAATCTTGCCAATTATTCATCGAATTTTGCCATTTTTTGGCAAGATAAAGCCGAATCGCGCCACTAAGATGGAGAATGGGGCTAGGCCGGCTCGATTTTAGTCATTAGCGGCAATGTTCTGAGGGGGAGGAGCTGTTTTGACGCAGCGGAAGCCGAGGTGATTGAGGCTTGTGTCAGGGGCTGTTTTCATACGAGCGGAAATGCGGTAACCGGCGCAATAACTCCCATGGCATAAAAAAGATCCGCCTCGATGAACCCGTTTGATGGCCCATGGTTCTTCGGGGTCGTAACTTTTGAGAGGCCCTGTAGGATTGATTGAGACCCCTTTTTTTGCCTCTTCACCATAATAGGAAATGTTATAGAGATCTGAGCACCATTCCCAGACATTTCCTGCCATGTCATAGAGTTTGTATGGATTAGGTGCATAGGTTTTGACAGGGGTGGTGCCAAAATAACCGTTTGTTTTTGTGCTTTTGTAAGGAAAAGTCCCTTGCCAGATGTTGGCTTGAGGCTTTTCTTCTGAAAATTCTTCATTTCCCCATACAAAAATGGCCTCTTTTCTTCCAGCGCGGGCGGCAAATTCCCATTCAGCTTCTGTTGGCAATCTTTTGCCCGCCCATTCAGCATAAGCTACTGCGTCTAACCAGGAAATTTGCACGACAGGATGATCTTCTATTCCTGCGAGTGAACTATTGGGTCCAAGAGGATGTTTCCAGTTGGCTCCCCCCCTCCATTCCCACCAGTTTCTTTGCCCTTTGATCGGTTGAAAAACTAAAGAGGCGGGGATCAGTTGCTCTTTTGGAGGGGGAGGAGTTCCTGGTGGCACCTGAGACATGATCTCCTCTAAATTGGGGGCTTTTTCGGCCGTTGTGACATATCCCGTCGCATCGACAAAGGCTTTAAACTCCCGGTTTGTCACTGGAGTTTCGTCCATCCAAAAACCGTCAACTTTAACCTGGTGAGCAGGTCTTTCATCGCCTCGATCTGATCCCATGGTGAATTCGCCACCAGGGATCCAAACCATTTCTAAAAGAAGCATGAAAAGAAGGGACATGTATGTTACCAACACTATGTTAATCAAGGAAAGTTGATGGGCTTTTTTCGAAATATGCTGCTTCTTGGATTAGCAGCCAACAGCTTTGTATCAAGAAGTGCGTCTATTTAAGTTGCAGCGCCTAGCCGATTGACAGTCTGTATCAGACTGTCTTAGTAAAATAGTCTTTTTTAATGACTTGATAAGCTCTTTTTATTTCGGGTAAATATTGTTCGATCCGAGAGGCAATTTCATTCGCAAGAGCCTCCTTGTAAGTATGGGAAGTAAGATTACTGTCTTCAAGCATCTGAAGCCAGAGTTCTTGATTTTCGATAAGTTTTAAAGAGAAAGCCGTCTTCAAAGCTGCTCTAGGAGATGCGACTTCAATTCCTTCCTTTTGGACAATTTTTTGAATGGTTTTCCAAAATAACTCGTAAACAAATTCAAACCTTTGAATCACGACATCTATTTTGAATTCAGGAGGTATGTTTGTAGCTTGGATAGCCTCTTGAAGCTTAGTGATAGCTTTACCAAGTTCGATAAAAGAAGTTATGTGAGGTGATTTGTCCTTTTCAAAGAGGGAAATTTTTTCTTTCATGATGGCCTGTTTGAGTCAGCTGTGCTAGCATTAGGACATACAATAGCTAGATCGATATCTGATGTTGAACGAGAATCGCCTCTTGCTCTTGAACCAAATAACCAAATAGCCTCAACAAAAGGCAACTTTTTTATCTTGTCAATGAATTGAAAGTTCTCCAGCTCCATAAAAACACCCTATCACAAAATATAAAAAAACTTTGCGAATCCAATCTTATTAAACCCAATCGAGGATCACTTTGCCGCATTGTCCGGAGAGCATGGCGTCGAAGCCTTGCTGGAACTCTTCGGCTTTAAAGCGGTGGGTGATGATAGGGGAAATGTTAAGACCCCCTTCTAGGAGGCGGCACATTTGGTGCCAGGTGCGGAAGATTTCGCGGCCGTAGATCCCTTTGATCTCGAGCATTTTAAAGATGACGAGGTCCCAATCAATCAGGGTGCCTGGAGGGAGGATGCCAAGGAGGGCGATTTTGCCTCCGTGTTTCACGTGTTTGAGGAGATTTTGTAGCGCATCTCCATTGCCTGCCATTTCAAAACCGAGGCCGAAGGAACCGGTCAGTTCTTCTTCTTTTACATTCACCGTTCGAGTGGCTCCCATTTTTTTGGCGAGGGCGAGGCGCCACTGGTTTACGTCGGTCACAACGACTTCGCGAGCACCGCCAAAGCGGGCAACAGCTGCAGCCATGCACCCAATGGGGCCTGCACCTGTGATGAGAACGTCCTCTGATGTGAGGGGGAAAGAAAGAACCGTATGTACTGTGTTGCCAAAGGGATCGAAGATGGCGGCTAAGTCATCGGGGATCTCTTTAGGGAGGGCAAAGACATTTTCATCGGGAAGAGCGAGATAGTCAGCAAAACATCCTTGAGCATGATAGCCAATACCCCGAGTTTTGGGGCAAAGATGCCTTTTTCCCTCTAGGCATGGTTCACAGGCGCCACAGGTCAAATGCCCTTCGCCCGTAACTCTATCGCCTATTTTATGATGTCTGACTCTTGATCCAACTTGCTCGATGACGCCAACGAATTCGTGGCCAATAACGAGAGGGACCGGAACATTTTTTCTTGCCCAAGCATCCCATTTGTAAATATGGACATCGGTTCCACAAATCGATGTTTTGTGGATTTTGATGAGAACTTCGTTATCTTTGAGCGTTGGTTTAGGAACTTCATCCCACCACACACCTACTTCTGAGAATTTTTTGACGATGGCTCTCATTTGATAACTCCCAGTTTTTTGCCCACTTTTTCAAAGGCATGGATGGCTTGATCAATATCGGCTTGGCTATGAGCCGCCGACATTTGCGTTCGAATTCTTGCTTTTCCCATCGGAACGACAGGGAAACTAAAACCAATGACATACACACCCTCATCTAGCATCTCTTTCGCAAATGCAGAGGCAAGTTTTGCGTCGCCTAACATGACAGGGATGATCGGATGGGTGCCTGGTAAAAGTTGAAAGCCTAGAGCTGTCATCTTTTCGCGGAAATGGCGGGCGTTTTGGTTTAGTTTTTTTCTTAAATCATTTCCATTTTCCACTAAGTCAAAGACGGCAATAGACGCCGAAACGATAGCGGGCATCAATGTATTGGAAAAAAGGTAGGGACGGGATTTTTGTCGAAGCCATTTAATCAGAGGGCCTCTTCCAGAAACAAAACCTCCAGAAGCGCCCCCAAGAGCTTTTCCTAAAGTCCCCGTGATCAGGTCGACTCTTCCCAAGACATCGCAATACTCGATGCTCCCTTTCCCTCTTTCTCCCAAAAAACCTGTCGCATGGCATTCGTCCACCATGACCCAAGCGTTGTACTTGTCAGAAAGGTCACAGACTGCTTTTAGGTCAGCAATTGTTCCATCCATGGAGAACACGCCATCAGTGGCAATCATTCTGTAGCGCTTATTATGCGTGGCTTTGAGCTTCTCTTCCAATTCGGTCATGTCATTATGGGCGTAGCGATGCCGCTCTGCTTTGCAAAGGCGGATGCCATCAATGATACTGGCATGATTCAAAGAGTCGGAGATGATGGCGTCATTCTCGTCTAAAAAGGTTTCAAAAAGACCGCCATTAGCATCAAAGCAAGAGGAGTAGAGGATCGTTTCATCGGTTTCTAAAAAAGAAGAAATTTTTTCTTCGAGTTTTTTATGGATATCTTGAGTGCCACAGATAAAACGAACAGAGGCCAAGCCTAGGCCATACTGATCGAGCCCCTCTTTAGCTGCCTCAATGAGGCGAGGATGATCAGCCAGGCCGAGGTAATTATTGGCGCAGAAATTAAGAACCTCTTCTCCCGACTCTAATTTGATTTTTGCCGATTGCGGGGAGGTGATAATCCTCTCTTCTTTGAAAAGGCCTTGCTCTTTTAGACCTTTAAGCCGTTCTTCGAATTCTACAAGGGTAGCATTATCCATAGGCGAAATAGTATAACTCGACTTTACTCATTTTCCATAGGCGCTTTCTTTGAGATGATTCCGATATAGATAGGTAGTCTCTCTCGGCTCCTCTCAAAAGAAATCGCTCTATGGAAAAAGTGCAAAGTCGAGTTTACCAAAATTCTCTATCTAAGGACAATCAATGAGTCTATGACTCTGAGTGTTTTCGATATGTTTTCGATTGGGATAGGGCCCTCCTCTTCCCATACCGTTGGTCCCATGCGGGCTGCCAATCGCTTTCTAAAGACCATTAAAGAGCTGGGGCAGGTCACTCGCGTGTCGATCGATCTCTACGGTTCCCTGGCATTGACCGGCAAAGGACACGCTACTGATAAAGCTGTGATTCTAGGGCTGGAAGGGGAGACCCCAAAAGGGATAAATCCCGAGGTGATTGAGCCCAATTTGACCCGTATTGCTGGGGAGCAAAAGCTCATGCTTGATGGGCTTTACCCTGTCCCTTTCGTCGAGGAGACCGATCTTATTTTTCATCTCGATCGTTTCTTGCCCTACCATCCAAATGGTTTAAGATTTACAGCTTATCGCGGTAAGGAAATTTTTGAGCAGCATGTCTATTATTCGATTGGAGGGGGCTTTGTTCTCTCGCATGAAGAGGCAGCCAATCCCTCAGAGGCTGAAGTTCTTTCGGTCCCTTTTCCCTATAGGTCAGGGAATGAACTCTTGGATTTGGGCAAACGAAGCGGCCTCCGCATTCCCGAAATGTTTCGTGCGAATGAGCGCGTTCGTCGAACGGATGAAGAAATCGACGAAGATCTTCTTCAGATCTGGGATGTGATGCAAGCCTGCATTAACCGAGGACTTCAACAAGAAGGTATGCTGCCTGGAGGTTTGGGAGTCAGAAGAAGAGCATCGATGGTTTATCGTCAGTTGCAGAAAAGGTCGATCCAAAATGACCCTGCGGTCATTTTTGATTGGATTAGCCTTTATGCACTCGCGGTTAATGAGGAGAATGCCTCCGGTGGAAGAGTCGTTACCGCTCCCACTAATGGAGCAGCAGGAGTTGTGCCGGCAGCGTTGAAGTACTACACAACATTCACTCCCAACCCTACAAGGCAGGGTGTGATCGACTTCATGCTGACAGCAGGGGGAATTGGGATGCTTTTCAAATGGAATGCCTCAATATCTGCTGCCGAAATGGGGTGCATGGGTGAAGTTGGCGTTGCAAGCTCCATGGCGGCAGCAGGACTCACGGCAGCCCTGGGTGGAACGAATGAACAGATTGAAAATGCTGCCGAAATTGGGATGGAGCACCATCTCGGTTTAACCTGCGATCCAGTTAGAGGTCTTGTTCAAATCCCTTGTGTCGAAAGAAATACAATGGGAACACTGCAAGCAATCAATGCCTCCCGTTTAGCTCTTTTGGGAGATGGTCATCACCGGGTCTCTTTGGATCAAGTGATCGCCACCATGAGAGAGACAGGCCGTAACATGCAATCGATTTACAAAGAGACCTCGCTTGGTGGTCTCGCAGCCAATGTACCGGAATGTTGACACCTCTTGAAAATGCGCGACTTGCTTACCAGCCTCGATTTCCAAAAAGTTTGAAAAACTCGATTCTCCAGGAAGAAGGGGAGTCAAAGCTATCTGAGGAGATCAAAACTCTTTTTCCTCTAACTGCAAGGGTGAGAAAATTCTCTTTTAAACAAGGAAATGAGCCGCAAACTGGAAAAGTGCAGAGAGTTGGGGTTCTTTTTTCAGGAGGGCAAGCTCCAGGCGGTCACAATGTCGTCACTGGCCTTTTTGATTCCCTCTTAGCGTTCAATCCAGAGTCCCAGCTGATTGGCTTTTTGGGTGGACCAAGTGGACTTATCCAAGGCGAGGCGATTCTTCTCGATGCCAAAACGCTTGCACCCTTCCGCAACCAAGGGGGGTTCCATCTCTTAGGCTCGGGACGCACTAAAATCGAAACTCCCGAAC
>JAGVKY010000046.1 GCA_020050175.1 Parachlamydiales bacterium | reverse complement strand
AAATTTCTCTTCTTTTCCGCGTGTTTTGTCCCAATCAGCAAGTCATTTCTATCCCCTTTCTGCGAGGCAATAGAAATAACCCTGCTGTCGTGATAGAGGGAGAAGCCGAAAGCACAGACATCCTTGAAGGATTCAACCCTAATGTCGTGATCTTGGCTAATGCTGCTACTCACAAACAATATGCCAATGTTGAGGAGGTCGTTGAGCCGACAACCAAAAGATTTCAGTACTACAAACAAATAGGAGAAGAAGGGGGATGCTCAGAAAATAATAAGCGTTTCTTCTTCGTCAAACACGTCTTTTGCGATAATTTAGGAGGTGTGGAATGACACTTCAATCATGGAGAGAATTGGCCATGATTCAGGCAGGTGGAGTGATTTGCTTGCCTGTGATTTTAGTCGGTCAAATTTTACACGAAAAAATGGGTCTTGGAGCAGCATTTGCAGCCATAGCCATTGGAAACGCCCTTTTGCTCATACTTGGACTTGTTTCAACCTGGATGAGCACTGACAAAAGGCAAAGCACGGCAGAACAGGCGACCTCCTATTTAGGAAAAATAGGAGGTAAGTTTGTAGGTTTTGTTCTCCTTGCTTCTATGCTGGGTTGGTTTTCGATCCAGCTTCAGACGATGAGCCAAAGCCTTGTCATATGGAATCTTGTCTTGGGATCCCTCATCACCGGAGGGATTCTTTTTGGGATCAAAGGGATCAGTCGACTGGCCTCGTTTAGCATGCCTCTCATGGTGGTTGCCCTAGGATGGGCCCTCTGGAGAGCAAGTGAATTACCTGGATCTCCCACGGAGATGAACATTTCGTATGGGGAAGGAATTGTGCTTGTTATTGGAGCTCAGATTGTTGCTATCATCGATCTCCCCTCTTTTTTCCAACATGCCAAGTCCAGAAAGGAAGCCCTCATAGCGATTGTCCTTCTTTATACCTTGGTTGTCCCATGCATTGAGGGAATTGGAGTTTATCTCTCTTATAAAGGGGGGACGAACTATCTGTTGGAGCTTTTCCCTTTCATCTTGCTCGCGGGTTGGTTGGCTAATAATGGGAATCTTTATTCCTCTGTCACTAATTCCAAAACTCTTTTTGCAAAAATGAGCTACAGAAACAGAACTCTTTTGCTTGGAGGCCTGGGGACTCTCATGGCCTGTTTTGAACCCTCTTCTCATCTAGAATGGGTTCTAACTGTTCTCGGTTATAGTGTGACAACTCTCGGTTGTCTGATTCTTATCGCCTATTGGAGGAAAAATGAAACAGTTGCAACCTGGTGACCTAAAAAACCTTGCTTTAGGAACAGCATTTTTAGGCTCCGGCGGTGGAGGAGACTCTTTTCAAGCCTCTGAAATGGTCCGCTACCAAATGGAACGGTATGGGCCGGCGCGACTCATCTCTTTAGATGCTTTAGGAAAAGATGATCTGGTTCTGCCTCTGTCATTGATGGGGGCACCTCTTGTCACCATCGAAAGGATTCCAAATGGAAACGAATGCCTCACCATTGTCCAAGAGGTGGAAAAAGCGTTTGGCAGAAAAGTAACAGCTCTAGCTGCTGCAGAGATTGGTGGGGCCAATGCCTTTACGCCCTTGATGATTGCCAGCCGTTTAAACCTTCCTGTCGTCGACGGAGATATGATTGGGAGGGCCTTCCCTGCCTTGCAGATGAGCAGCTGCTATCTAGCGGGGTTAAAGGCAACACCTGCTTTTCAAGCGGATTGTTTGGGAAGGAGTTACTTTTACCAGGAAGGAACAGCCGAAGAGCTCGAAGAAAGAGCGCGCGAGGTCACAGTAAAAGTGGGGTCGAGCAGTGCGATTGGCTTTTATCTGATGACAGGCGAAGAGGCAAAAATTGGCTTGATTGAAGGCTCTTTTTCCAAAGCTCTTTCGATAGGCAATGACTTAAAAAAGGTCTTGGGAGAAGGGATTCTCATCGACATCGACCAGGCGATCCGAGGGGGCTTTTTAGAAGGGACACTCACCCTCCATACAACAAATGGCCCCCTAAAAATTTTCTATCAAAACGAATATCTCCTCGCAGAACTAGGGGGAGAAAGAATCGCTGCTACACCCGACATGTTGGTGTTAATCGACAAACGGAGCGGTGCTCCACTGCCAAGTGAAGGACTCCGTTTCGGATTGGAACTGCAACTGGTCGTGATTGCCGCGCCAGACATTTGGAAAACAGAAAAAGGGATGGCTCTCGTTGGGCCTCAAGCATTTGGGTATTAATATGGAGATCATTGGAATAGATATCGGCGGGACAAACACAGACGGTGTGCTCATCGATCACAATCAGAAAATCAAAGCCAAAATCAAGGTCCCTACTACTCCAGATGTGAGTGTGGGCTTCAAAATGTGCCTTCAATATCTTTTAAAAGATCATCCAGAGGTCCGCGCTATCATCTTAGGAACAACACAAGCGACGAATGCCATTTTGGAAGGGAAAGATCTCTATAAAGTGGGCATCCTAAGGATCGCAGGACAAAAGCCCGACTCTCTCCCCTCGGGATACGGTTGGCCTCTTGCTCTTAAAACAAAGGTCATTGCCGGCTGTGAAACGATCAACGGAGGCTTTGAATGTGATGGGAGGGAAATTACCCCCTTCAATCGAAAAGAGGCTAATGAAGCTATTCGAAGGTTAAAAAACCAAGGGGCAGAAGGGATTGCCATCGTTGGCGTTTTTTCCCCTCTTAACCGTGAACAAGAACAAATGGCCGCGGAAGAGGCAGGAGAAATGCCTTATTCGATCTCTTCTGATCTTGGTGGCATTGGATTTATAGAGAGAGAAAACTCGACTATCCTCAATGTTGCCCTCAAAAAGGTAATGGCCAAAGGATTTTCAGATTTAAAATCTGTTAGTCCCTCTATTCCCTTGTTTCTGACGCAGAATGATGGAAGTGTCATTCCACTTGAAAAAGCTATTGAAGCCCCTATTTTGACAATTTCAGCGGGTCCTACGAATTCATTTAGAGGAGGTGCTCGCCTGGCAGGTTATGATAATGGGATCATTATTGACATAGGAGGTACGTCGACTGATATGGGAGTCATTCTGCAAGGATTTCCAAAGAGGAGCCTCCAAAGCTCAGATATAGGAGGAGTCCGTCTAAACTTTGCCATGCCAGACGTTCTCTCCATTGCTTTAGGAGGGGGAAGCATCATCAAAGGAGAGCAGATTGGCCCCGAAAGTGTGGCTCGAGAGCTCCTTTCACAAGCACAGGCATTTGGAGGGTCTCAACTCACCTTAACAGACCTCGCCATAGCCACAAAGACAGTTACAATTCCGGGAGCTGATGTGGGGAAAATCACTTTTTCTCCAAAGGATGCTAAAGCCATCCTACGCCAAGCTTTTTTAACACTGGAAAAAACCCTCAATGCCGCTCGAACGGTCGATCCTAACCTCCCCCTCATCCTAGTGGGTGGAGGAGCCTCCCTCTTTCCCAAAGAGTGGTTAACACACTTTGTCATCCCCCAAGATTTCGGAGTGGCTAATGCTTACGGCGCTGCTCTCTCAGAAATTTCAGGATCGATCGACAAAGTTGTCTCTCTAGAGAAAAGAGATCATGTTTTAGAGGAACTTCGAAGAGCGGCCATCGAGAAAGCCGTCATCAACGGCGCTGATCCCAACAAAGTCCGATTGATCGACCAATCGATCATCCCCTACCACTACATCCCCGGTCAAATGGCACGCATCACCCTCCGCGCCTCCGGACCACCATCAAAATAGAAAGATTTATTTTTTCTTGCGGGGTGTTTTTTGGGTCTTTTTTGCAGATTCGATGGGGACCATCACGTATTTAAAAGGAGGTTTAATTTCTACAATCTTGCCATTTTGATTGAAGATAAGAGCTGTCCCAGTACGTACTGCTGTCTCAAATGCAATTTCGTAGCTCTTCTCTTGAGCAGCTAACATGATCTCAAGAATATCTATCGCGTTTGATTTACCCATGAGCCACCTTTTGCATCTCTTCCCAAACAGTCTTATTGTGAATCTCTAAAGAATTACCAAGATTTTTTCGAGCAATCAACCTTCCTCCTTCGTCTAATGAATTATCTACTATAAGCGCTGTATCTGCGATAGAGAGATAACTTTGAAGCAAGTTTCTTATTCCTGAGACATATCTTCTTTTGATTACATCTTTGGGAATATCATGACCACCCTGCGCAACTGCTAGCAGTTAATGACATTTTTTCAGGATGCAAGGGGGCAAGCCCTTTAGCAATCTCATCAGCATTGAGGAACTCATAGACCATCGGAAGATCAGGAATGAGAGATTTTGCGATGGTCGTTTTCCCTGACCCATTGGGCCCTGCGATCATGAAGATTCTTTTCATTTCACGGGGAGGCCGGGAGGGAGGAGGGTGAGGCTGGGGATTTCGAGAGTGTCGATGCCGCCAGCGAGGATCATCCCTTGACTTTCGACTCCCATGAGGGTGGCAGGCTTGAGGTTGGCGATGATGACTACACGTTTGCCAGGGAGTGTGTCAGGATCGATGGCGTGGCCAATCCCAGCTACGATTTGTCTTTTTTCGAAGCCAAGGTCAACTTGCAGTTTGAGCAGCTTTTTGCTTTTTGGAACTCTTTCAGCTGAGATGATTTGGGCGACACGAAGATCTAGACGATCGACATCATCAATGGAAATTTCTGGCTTGAGAGGGAGGAAGGTTTGTTCTTGGGTTGATTCTTGCATTTGATGTTTTTGGCTGAGCTTGTGAAGGTTTTGAATCTCTTTCTCTATTTCTTCATCTTCTATTTTGCGAAAGAGTGTCGTTGGAGAAGGGAGAGGACGATGGTGCAGAGGGGCAAAGGCATCATCCCATTTTAGGGATTCGATCCCTAGAAAGGAGAAGATTTTGGAAGATGTTTCAGGGATCAGAGGGGAGGCAACAACAGCTAATAGCTGGATCGCTTGAATGCAGAGATAGAGAGTTGTTTCTAGCTCTTCTTTTTTAGAAGGATCTTTTTTTAGAGCCCAAGGCTTTTTATGATCAAAGTAGACATTAGCTCGCTGAGAGATCTCCATTAAGACCTGCACGACCTTGCGGAGACGGAAGGTCTCATAAGCCTCTTCAGCTTCAACAAAATACTTTTTCAGGTCGGAGATGAAGTTTTTGTCATCTTCATCTAGATTTCCTTGAGGTGGTGTGACCCCTTGGAAATTAGCCTGGAGAAAGGAGAGGGTTCGATGGATAAAATTCCCAAATTTCCCTACCAGTTCGCTGTTACAACGATTCTGGAACTCTTTAAAAGTAAATTCAGCGTCAGCTGTCTCTGGCGCCATGGCTGCAAGACCATAACGGATTTGATCCGCTGTATAACGTGTTAAAAAGTCTGACAGATCAATCGACCACCCTTCCGATTTGCTAAACTTTTTCCCTTCTAAATTGAGAAATTCGTTGGCAGGCAACTCATCAACAAGTTTGAGTGGGAGGTTTTGTCCCATCACCATGGCAGGAAAAGTGACTGCATGGAAAGGGATGTTATCTTTTCCAATGAAATGGATCAGTTTGACATTCGGATCAAGCCAGTAATCTTTCCATCGTTCAGGACGTCCAATTTTTTTAGACCACTCCATTGAGGCTGTCATATAGCCAATAGGTGCATCAAACCAGACATAGAGGACTTTACCCTCAGCTTCTTCTAGAGGGACAGGAATACCCCAAGACATGTCTCGCGTGATAGAACGAGGTTTTAGCCCTTCAATGTACTCTTGAGCAAAATGGAGCACATTGGGCTTCCAGTGCTTTTTTGTTTCTAGCCATGCCTGGAGCTTAGGCTTAAACTTATCCAAGAGAAGAAACCAATGTTTGGTCTCTTTTTTGACGAGGGGTGAACCAGTGATCTTAGAACGGGGATTTTTCAAATCAAGGGCGTCAAAGCTTGAACCGCAAGAGGGGCATTCGTCCCCTCTTGCTTCTGCGTAACCACATTTTGGACAAGTTCCAACGACATACCGATCAGCTAAAAAACGCATTTCTGTCTCAGAATAGAGCTGCTCGGTGATTTTAGGTTCAATCCACCCGTTATTTAGAAGCTCTAAAAAGAACTGCTGAACTGGCTCTTGATGACCTTCCCAAGTTGTTCTTGAGTAGTGATCAAAAGAGAAATTGAGCTTTAGAAAAAGGTCAAGGTTAGCCTTATGAAAAAGCTCTGCTTGCTCTTTGGGAGTACGTCCAGCAAGTTCAGCACTTAAGGTGATGGCTACGCCATATTCATCAGAGCCTGAAACGTAGTGCACATCACGTCCCTTCATCCTTTGATATCTCGCTGCAATATCAGCAGGTAGATAGGCGCCCGCCATATGGCCAAAATGGAGGATGCCATTCGCATACGGAAGAGCAGAGGTGATGAGGACTTTTTGCATTTAACGATCTGGGTTTTGAACAATAAGAAGTTCGATTTCGGTGCCTGAAATGCTTTTCCACCCCATCAGTGTCATTTTATTTAAATCGACATAGAGAGGTCCGGGTCTTAAATAGCAAAAGTAGGGCTCAACACTTCGAGGAGAAGGTTGCGAAGAGCTCTCTTCTGTCTGAAATCCCTCCATCGTTGAGTGACGTTCTTTCACTCTCCGTTTGAGTTCTTCAGAGAGACTTCCCCAGGATATCCATTGCCCTTTGCATCTTTTTTGGAGAAAACTCCAGTCAAGTTTCATCTTCCCACGCCAGTTAACGCAGTCAGGGAAAATTCTCCCTGTCTCGCGGCAGAAAGCTGCCTTTTTGAATCGAAAGGGGCGGTTATCGTAGCTGTTAAGAGCTTCTAAAAACTCGTAGACCTTCTTTTTAGCATTAAAAGGAAGACCCTCAGCAGGGCGAAGGGGTAGTCCGGTATAGGGACTTTTGGGATAGACAAAACGCCCCGACATGAGACGTTCAATAACAATGATCCCTGCTAAACAAAATAAAATTAAAAAAAGAACAAGAGCTAAGGTGCCCACTTCTTTCTATTCCTCTTTGTCTTCGATTTCGTCCTCATCATCATCCTCATCTTCCAGATTGAAGGAGTCGAAAAGATCAAAACTATCTCTTCCTAAAGAGATTTCTGCTAGCACCTGATAAGCAGCATTTTGTGTGTCAGACGCAGCCATCGGTTCTCTTCCCGACAAGACCATATCCTGAGCTCTTTTGATCGCGTAATTGACAATATCGAACTGGCTCTTGAATCTCTTCAAGAAATGTTCATTTGTTAAAGATCTGTATTTGTCTCTATCCATGGTGTCCTTTTGTGTAACTCTGCAACTAAAATACTTTTAAAAATTTCGTAGGCTACTTCTAATTCGTCATTAACGAAGAGATAGTCATAATGGTTCTCGCCCTGCTCCATTTCAAAAACGGCTCTTTGGAGACGTTGATCCATGCTTTTTCCTTTTTCACTGCCGCGGCCGCTCAGCCGTTTTTTGAGTGTCTCTAAGGAGGGAGGTGAGACAAAGATGAGGGGGGCCCCCAATAATTCTCGCACTTTATGCGCCCCTTCGACATCAATCACTAAAATAAGGTGAAAGCCTTTTTCCAGCTCCCCCAAAATCGCTTTTTTAGAGGTCCCATAAAGGTGGCCAAAAAGAGAAACTGTTTCGAGAAAATCGTCCCTTTTAACCATCTCCAAAAACACATCTTTGGAAACAAAATGGTAATCGACGCCTTGAACTTCACCTGGACGGATCGGCCTCGTTGTATACGAGACGTTCTTTTTAACATAAGGAAATTCCTTTGTTAAACGATCAACAAGTGTCGTTTTTCCGCCTCCAGCAGGACCGCTTAAAACAAAAAGATGCCCCATAGGCAATTTCGGAAGGCTACTCAACATTTTGTAACTGCTCCCTTATCTTTTCGAGCTCGCTCTTCATCTCAATGACTCTTTTCGAGATCTCAAGTTCTTGGGCTTTTGACCCGATGGTATTCATCTCTCTCAACATCTCTTGTAAAAGAAACTCAAGGGTCTTACCCACTTGCGTTTCTGCAGAAACTAAAAGCCCTCGGCACTGTTCAACATGGGACTTTAGTCGGATAATCTCTTCCGTAAAGTCAGAACGCTCTGCCAACAAGGCCACTTCTCTTAGAACTCTCTCTTCCAGCTCAATCGAATCGGAAAAGTAGGGAGTCAAGAGCTCCTTTATCCTTTCTTTCATCCGAGGGACTAGTTGAGTTTGCACCTTGGCTAACTTTTCTGTTTCATCTGAAAGTTTGGCAAATCGCTTCGCCAAATCTTCTTCTAAAGTCTTCCCTTCTCGGATTTTCATCTCCAAAAAGGGACGAAGGGAGGCTTGAATCGCCTCTTCTAACAAGAGACGAAGCTCTCCTTCATCTTCTTCCTCTCCAGCAACCAGAATCCCCGGCTGTTTTAAAGCCCACTCTGCCCAAAAAGTTTCTGGGAACTTTAGATTGGTCTCTTTTTCAAACTTTTTACCCTCATCAATATAGTGATCAAGCAAGGGTCGGTTTAGTTTCGCGGCATGGGGCGGTTTTCCATTCCAGGAAACATGAAATCTTAAGGTAACCCCTCCCCGTCCTAAATGGGGGGCGATCCAATGACGGACATCGCTCTCAAAATGGGAAAGCTCACTCGGCAACGAGATCTTAATTTCTAAATGTTTTCGGTTAAGAGATGTGATCTCGACGTGGATTGTTCCTAAACCCCGAGACGACTCCCCTCTCCCAAAAGCGGTCATGCTCCGCATCATAAAATTGTGAAGTTTCCGAGTGAGTTACGTGGGGAGATAGTACACTCTTTTTTGTCACTGGTCAAGGTAAGACCAGTTCGTATACAATCTTT
>JAGVKY010000208.1 GCA_020050175.1 Parachlamydiales bacterium | reverse complement strand
TAAATAAAAAAATAAGTTTATTCATCTAAAAAATATCCTAAAGCTAGCTGTATAGTGCCATAATTTTTATTGAAAAGTTCGTGCAGTTCGGGATTAAAATCATTTCTCCAAGCGTCAATTGATCCTGTGCGAAAGGTCGCCGAGGAAATGCCCTCATTTCCAAAGAGAATACTTTGGATTTCCTCTAACCTTTGAGGATCTAAAGGAACTTGGATATGGTTGGCAATTTTTTTAATTGTCTTTCTTTGAACATCATCATTCCCTCCTCCCTTTGCTCCGACTAAATCTTCAAAACGAACAATCAGCACATTTGGAAGATTAAAGAGCGTCATAATGGCCTCAGCATGTCGATATATTTTTGCAATATTTCCCTTAGGTTCAGACAGACTCATCAAGTAGGCCAATTTTTGGCTCATATCTGAAGAACCGATGAATTTTTCAATATCTTCGGATCTATAGTAAGCTTGAGAAACAAGTGTAGCCCTTAAATCTCGAATGCCCAAAATTAAGCGAAAATCAGGATGACGAATCAAGTAGCTCTTTAATAAAGAAGAAAGGTGAGCGTGATCGAAAATGAAATGTTCACTGTCTGCTAGACTTTCAATTTTTTTCATTAATTTCGTTCTGTTCCCTTCAACAGGAAATTTATTTAATTTCATGAAGCCAAGTTCTTTTCGCAAAATTACGTAATTCCGATCTTGAAGTAATTGCAGGCACTTGATGATCAAATGCGTACCAGACTTGGGGATCGAAATTAGGCCGAAGTGGGGAGAATGTGAGCAAAGAGGGTGAAAGAAGAATAAAAAAAGTATAAAGCGAAATATCATAGAGATTTTTTTCCGTCAACAGCCTAAAATAGAGTGAATTTTGGAGCAATGCAAATGATCGCTCAAGCAATACATATAATTTTCACAGCTTTTAGTCTCATGATATTTGTAAGAATCCTTTCTTCTTGGATTCCAGAAATTCAAGGACAAAAGTGGTTGCAGTTCATTGCATTTTACGTTGATCCCTATTTGAATCTTTTTAGGAAAATCATTCCACCGCTCGGGATGTTGGATATCTCTCCGATCCTGGCCTTTTTTGCGTTACAGTTGGCAGAGAGTGTGGTGATGAGGATGATTTCTTAAATGTACAAAGAAAATTTTCAGATAGGTGATCTAAAGCTTAAAAACAATATTTTTTATGCCCCACTGGCTGGCTGCTCCGACTTTCCTTATCGCTCGATGGGAGCGAGGTGGAATCCTGGTCTTATGTGGTGTGAGATGGTCAAGATGGAGCCTTTGGTCCGCTTTGATCCAAAGACTTATCACCTTCTTGATTTCAATACCTCTCAAGGCGTTGTAGGGGCCCAAATTTGTGGTAGCAATCCTAAGATTGCTGGGGCTGCTGCTGCCATTATTGAAGAGCTCGGTTTCCCGATCATCGATCTCAATTGCGGATGTCCTGTCGACAAAGTGACAAAAGATGGCAGCGGTTCGGGACTCTTAAAGACGCCAGAAAAAATTGGGGAGATCATTTCCAATATGGTGGCCCGAGTAAAAATCCCTGTGACGCTCAAAATCAGAGCCGGTTGGGACGAAGGGGAGATTATTACTCCACTCGTCACAGAAATTGCAGAGGCTGCCGGAGCAAAAGCGATTTGCATCCATGGAAGGACTAGAGAGCAAGCCTACCGAGGCAATGCCAACTGGGAAACGATTAGGATGGCTAAGGCTCAAGCTAAAAACATTGTCGTGATCGGAAATGGGGATCTTTTTACCCCTGAAGCTGTAGTGAAAATGGGAGAAGAGACAGGATGTGATGCCTTTCTTATCGCTCGAGGAGCGATGGGTCGCCCCTGGTTTGCTGAAGAGGTCCGCGCACATGTTAGAGGAGAGAAGCTCGAGTTCGATTTTGAAGCTCGTGTTACTGCCCTTAAAGAGCACTTTGAAATGATCATCGCCTATCAAGGCGATCGCCGCGCCCTAACAGATATGCGCCGCGTTGGCTGCTGGTATTTTTCTGACCTTCCAGGAGTAAAGAATATCCGCCACTCCATTGCTCACGCCAACTCCTTAGACGATATTCGAATTGTGCTCGATAATTTAGAATCGCATTTATTGAACGCTTAATTCATTAAAAACAAAGGCACTAAGGAAAGGAAATACCTTTTCTTCGTGCCTCTCCACTCTTCTGCGCTATATCCGGAAAGCACACTAAGTTGTGAGCTTTATTTATCCCAGTTGAATTTTTTTCCTAAGAGCTCTTCAAGCTGTTGATTAGGACCGCGAAAATACTCCACGAGTTCTTTTCTTGTTTCGGGATTCATGGGAGGGTAAGGATGATCATTAACATAAGGCTGTAAAGACCAAATAGGTTCTAATCCTAAAAATGAAAAGGTCTCTTCCATAACTGCTTTCTGATTAGCCATGAGATCATTCAAAGAGAGAATCAATATTTGCTCTTTAGGAAATAAAGATAGCCAGGGTTTTATTTGTTCGGCGTAGAGACCTCTTTGTGAATAGGAATAGCGACGAAGTGTATGTGCTGAATCTAGAAGATCATGGACGACTTTTTCTTTGAGACCTTTAGTTCTTTGATATTCAGCTTTTAAAGCTTCTTCAAAAGATAAGGTTTCGTGACCACCTCTTACAGTCAGCCAATAATGGGAATAAGCTCGATCAACAGGATTGCGAAGAATAATAATAATTTTCACTTTAGGATAAAGTGAGAACACTCGCTGAGAAACATCTGGGTGAAAGAGATAAAAGGGGGATTTATCTCCAATCAGCTGTTTTGGGCTTTTCCTCTCTGGGTATTGCGCCTTATACCAACCAACGCCTTTCGAAAAATTGCAATCGAAGAAACGTGTTTCACTCGCTTTTTTAACAACTAGAGGATGTTGTTGTAGATAATAGTAAAGAGCTGAAGTACCTGATTTTTGAGCCCCAATTATCAAAAAATCTGGACTCCATTTTTCTGTTTTGGCGTGCAAAGACTCGCCAAGGAAAAACACCATGAGATAGAAAAAAAGTGGCAATGAAAAAGTCTTCATTTTTTTAAGAAAAAGGTATGAGTAGAACATAGGCTCTATGTTGCCCATTAGAAGAGGAAATTTTCAACGGAAAATCTTTTTAATCCGTAACTGAGGAACTATTTTTTCTTTGTTGCTTAGGTCCCTTGCGTCTCTACGTTTAAATAAAAATCACCCATTCCCAAAAAAAATATCTTTCAAGTCTTAGCTCCTTTGCGTTAAAAGTTCACACTTCGCGATGGATAAAACTGTATTAGACGCCTATCGGGATCTTTACGATGTAACGATCCCAAATATTACTTATTTCATCCGACAGATTGATTGTCGCGACGGATGTCCTGTCAACACCGATGCCAGAGGCTACATGCTCGCTCTGCAGAAAGGGGATTTCCTGGAAGGTTATAACATTGCCAGGGGACCTAATCCCTTCGCCTCTAAATGTTATGCCATAGAGCATCTTGGGGCTCGAATCTTCTACAACCACAAGATTGTCCGCATCATCATGAGTGGGGAACCCTACCCCATTAAGAAGAACATGGTTGTTGGGGGCGGAGGTAACGTTGCTTTCGACGTTGCTAGTGTCACTATGGTCTGTTTAGAAGCGAGGGATGAACAAATTGCCGATGAGTTCGAAATCGAAGATGGGATGGAGGAGGAGATCACCCTCCTTAATCGCCTCGGTCCCAAAGAGGTGAAGCGGGATGGCGAAGGGAGATTTGCCCTTAGGTGGATCAGATAATGGGATGGGCGATTGAGGGGAGCTTCGTGATGGGGATTGCTGCCTTAGTTGTCTATCTTTACTATCTTCGCAAAGGACAATTTGATCGAAGTGAAGAGGTCAAATACATAGTCTTTAGAGAGGATGAAGATGCCTAAATACCGTAACTCCCTAAACCACGACAAATTAGGATACGATCCTCGGATGACAGGACGAGGATTTTTATCGCTATTGGGAGTGGACACTCCTCCGAAAGAGAATAAAGAGGTAGAGGCTAGCATCGAAGAATGGATTCAAAATAAGATCGACAGTTTAAAACAAAAACTTCCTTCTTCTAATGAAGAGACCATTAAAAGTTGCAGTACCTTACTCCGGCAGCTAAGAGAGGAATTTTCTGAAAATCGTCGCTTAAGGAACGATCAAAAAGAAAAGCAAAGTCTCATGAGTAGGGCGATGAATAATTCGATTAAAGATCATCATGAGACTTTGTATGACTAGTAGCACGATGAGGGACAAAGTTATCTATGACGATACTCCCGTCAAATGGATGCTCTATCCTGCCATTATTTTCATGCTGATCGGGATGCTTGTTGGACTTTTTATTTCGATCAATGGGTTTCTCCTGCCCGATTACTTTTCGGGAGAATATATCCATTTTGGAAGAGTTCGTCCGGTCCATGTCAGTGTCGTTACACTTTTATGGCTCCTTTCTGCCGATGTTGGCCTCATTTTTTATTTTGTGCCGAGGCTTTGCGGCGTTCCTCTATGGAGCGTTCCCCTTGCAAAAGTGGCCATCGTTCTTTGGTGGATAAGTTTAATCTTTGGAAATTTTTCTTACCCTTTAGGAACCAATTGGGGGTGGGAATTTGCCGAAATGCCCATGTGGGTTTCCTGGATCCCTGTGAAAGTTTTATTTTTTGTCAGCTGGTCTTTGATGGTTTTCAATCTCATTGCCACTGTTGCAAATAGAAAATACGAAAAACTCTATGTCTCTCTTTGGTATACCCTTGGAACACTCATATGGACGACGATCACCGTCTACGTCGGTTGGTTTCATCTCGATTTTCTTCCTGGCGGCATATCGAAGGTGAATGCAAATTTTTTCTACCTCCATAATTTGGTTGGTCTGATTTTCACTCCCATGGGACTGGCCACGGCCTACTACTTTTTACCGAAATTGGCCAATGTCCCGATTTATAGTCATAAATTGTCGATGATCGGATTTTGGACAATTGCTTTTTCCTATGCCTGGATTGGTGCTCACCATTTGATCCACGGGCCTATCTCTCAATGGCTTCAAACAACGGCTATCGTCTTTTCAATCTGGTTATTCATTCCTGTCTGGACAGTTGTCACCAATATTTTTGGAACTTTGAAGGGCAACTGGCATAAGTATTTAGAAAGTCCGGCGATCCGTTTCATTTTGATGGGGAATGTTTTTTATCTTTTGACCTGTATTCAAGGGCCCTTGATGGCTCTTCGGAATATCAACGAAATCACCTCGAAGACCGATTGGGTGATAGGCCATTCTCACATTAGTTTGTATGGGACATTTACCTTTTTTGCTTTTGGTGGAATTTATTATGTCATCCCCGTTCTGGCAAGAAGGCCGTTTTGGTCAAAATCGTTATCCGAATGGCATTTCTCTTTGAATTTATTGGGCTCTCTCTTTTTTATTCTTCCTCTTTGGTTGGGAGGCTTTTTGCAGGGGCTAGACTGGGCTAATTGGGCGAATGGAAGAACCTACGCCGAATATCTTCAAAATATTGGCAGCATGCCCTTTATTGAAACAGTTGCTCGGATGAAACCTTGGTGGCTGCTAAGGACTCTTGGGGGAACTATCGTTGTTGTGGCTAATATCCTTTTTGCGGTGAATGTCTTTAATACCGTTGTCTTACCAAAAGATGAAGAGTCCCTTCAAAGAGAGGGTATGTGAGCCACGATCATAAAATTGAACGTTCTCTCCCGTGGACTCTCATCGGAGTCTTTGTTTTTTTTATGCTAGCTGTCGCGGTGACTTTAATTTCTCCGAGATTTGTCGATCCTACTTGGACGCATGAGACCTCCCACTACCAAAAGCAGCTCTATGAATTTGGAGATGGACGAGTCTTTATTTCGAACAGTGTCACTGGCACCTATGACTTGCAGTTTGTCAATTGGCTGGAAGAGGGCAAAACTCTTACTGCTTTCGTGGAAAATGAAAGACAAAAGATAGTCGCTCCTGAAGCTCTTAAAAGCTATATAACAAAAGAAAATGAGCCAATTAAATTAACATCACATCTTCTGCTACTTAAATCTCCGGGTGATATCTACAAGGCAGAAGTCGAAAAAATTCAGGTTGAACTAAAAAAATCTTTTATTAAGTCTCAGCCCGAATGGGAAAAAAAAGGCCTTTCTATCCCAGCTTTTGATGTTTTTGAACTTTACGAGCCTAAAGAAAAAGAAGCCTTTGCGACCTCTTCGACAGCTGGAAATATAGAAGATTATATAGATCAAAATTTTCTCCTTGTAGAGGAACAAGAGGTCAAAGCTCCAGGATATTTCTTTGCTAGGAACCCCCTAGAATATCGCGTAAAGGAGGTGGAAACCCCAATCGGAAAAGGATTTCGATATTCTCCTCAAGGGCGCTCCATTGCCTCCCTAGAAGATTTGAAAAAATTAGGATTTTGGTCACGCAAAGATCTGATCGAATATGGGGAGAGAATTTATGCCATAGAGGGGTGTTGGTATTGCCATACCGACCAGACTCGCACGCTGGTCCAAGATGTTGTTCTCAATGGTTCTGATTCCTATCCTGCTCCCCCTTCTTCCGCAGGGGAGTACATCTATCAAAATGTCACATTCCCTGGGACGCGAAGAATTGGACCCGATTTATCCCGAACGGGAGTCAAACGGCCAAGCAGAGATTGGCACCGCTCCCATTTTTGGTCGCCAAAAACGGCAAGCCCGGGGAGTGTCATGCCCTCTTTTCAACATTTTTTTGATGACGATCCTAGAGGAACTCCTGGATCTAAAGCGGGCGTTCCTAACCTCCGCTTTGAAGCTATCTATCAATACCTAATGACGAAAGGGACTCGGATTACTTCCCCTTCACAGGCTTGGTGGCTAGGAAAAGATCCAGTAAAAACAAAAGAGATCATTGAAGGACTCGATCGCTAATGGATGGGGCTTTAGTGAATTACGGCCTTGATATCCTTTTTACAGGAGGGGCTCTCCTTCTCTTTCTTGTCTTATGGTGGAGAGGGAGATTAGATTGGTCGGAGAAGCCTTGCGATATCTTATTTATGGAGGATCAAGATGGAAAGTGAAGATATTCCGGCGTCGAACGAAGCGCCAGTTCCTCGATGGCTGATAACGGTTTACATTGTTCTGCCGCTTTTGGGACTTATCACTTGGTATTATTTCTGGAATGGGAGTACAGGATGGTTTGATAGAGGCTATTGGCAAGAACTTCAAGAAGCAGCAAACACCACATTTCCACATCAATGATACCTCAAGAACTTCTCATTTTAGCCAGAGATGGCTGGGTGCCGGCCCCAGGTGAATCGGAAGAAGATTTTTTAATTAGGATCGCACAGGGAAAAAAGACCCCCCTCCATTTTGAGCCAATTTTTGAAAGAGAGAGTCTTCTGCAACAAGGTTCTTTTATCACCGAATCGATCTTTGGTTTTGGGATCGATTGGGTGGGAGTCGTTTTTAGTAATCGAAAACTCTCCCTTTTTGAGGGAGCAGCAGCCTGGATCTTTGAGGAAAAAGAGGGGGGTACAAAAGAGGCCTTTTTGCAACTACGCAAAGGGTTGCGGGGCAAAAAACATCTATTTGGCTATTACCCCCTAGAAGAGCTTATAGCTCATGAACTTGTGCATGTGGCGCGGATGAGTTTTGAAGAGCCTCTTTTTGAAGAGATGCTAGCCTACGAAACTTCAACCTCCCTTTTCAGAAAAGCTTTTGGCCCACTTTTTAAAAAACCAAAAGAGATGAACTTTTTCATCTTCACCCTGATTCTTCCCCTCTTTGCGATCTTCTTCCCTTTCCTTTGGATGATCCCCCTTCTGACCCTCTTCTTTTACCTGACACGACTGATGGTCCACCGAAGAGCCTACGAAAGAAAGAAACAGGAGATAAAGGAAGTCATTCCCGAAGAAAACAGAGGCATTTATCTTTTAATGCTGACTGACAAAGAGATCCTTCAAAAAGGATTGTCTAGTTATACAGAGGAGACCCCCAGAGAAAAACTTCTTAAGTTCCTAAGCAGCAGTCTTGTCTATTAGACTGTTCTTGTTGGATTCAACACGCAGCGCTTAAAGAAAATTTAAACTGTGAATCTAACTTATAGGAAGGAGATCAAAGTTATGGCTGCGACTGGTCCTATAAAAAATGATATTTCAGTACATCATCCCTCAGTAGACACTGGGAGTACGCATCATAAAATTGGAGAAGGCGAAGGGGCGACCAATCGATTAGCCACTCAATCCTTATCTTCATCTGCAGAAGATCTTGCGACTAGAACTGGAACAGATAAACCTTTTACGCACACTGCGTCAGCCTCGCCTCCTACCTTTCTATCCTCACTTGTAGAAAAAATCATCTATATCCTCAGCTTCATATTCCCATCCCTAAGAGCTGCGCCACAAACACAAGCTCCATCAGCTCCGACTTTTACGCAGCAGACTGAACCCCCTACAGCGTCTTCTTCTTCTGATGCGGAACCTAAGGAAGTTGAGACAAAGAGCACTGTCGACAACAGCCATTTGGTTGCGAAGGCAAATGGTGATTGGGATGCCTTGATAACAGATTTGAAAGGGACAAAAGGGAATGGACATTTTAGCAGAATTGAACGACTCGTATCAGAGGCAGTTCAAAGAAACGATATTCCAAAGCTAATAGCAATGGAAAAGGATCTAGAAGCCTTGCGTGTCAGAAAACCTGACAAAAACCTAACTAAAGCCATTCAAATGGTCCATCAAAAAGCGTTGGAATTACCTGACCCTGATCAATGGAAACACAGCCTTGCCAATCCTAAATTTCCGCAAGAAATTGACGGGAAAGCATGGACCCCTGCCCTCGTAGGAGAATATTTCGCAATCCCTGAAAAACCTGAAACAAAAAACATGCTTAATGAGCTTGCTAATTGTTTAACGATGGGGAGAGGGGAATTAAAAAATGACTCGATTAAAAAACTGCTGGAACTTGCCAGCAAAACCCCTAGTTTTTTGGCTCAAGGTAGAATATTCGCTGCTCTGCGTCGGTTTACCCCTACAGATGAGAAATCTATCTCAGCGGCAAGACAATTCTTAGCAAAACTTAGAGGACACACTCAAAGTGCCGACGCTGTACAGTCCAAGGAAACGCAGCCGCCTCCACAACCCGTCGAACAGGCGGCGTCAGAACCGGTGGCTCCAGTTGCAAGTCAGGAGGCTCTGGATCAGAGTGTTTTGCCCTGGTCAGAATTTTTAGATCAAATCGCGACTGTTTTGGGATATCCCCACGGCTTTGCTGTCTTAGGAAAGATTTTTCCTAAAGACATGGAAATGGTAACCACAACTGAAGGGAAGAAAGTCATACTTTCCATCAAATTGAAAAATGAGGTCGATTTTGTATTAAACGATACTCAGGATGGCTTGAAAGGGGCAAAAGGAGGAATCCTGCACTTGGATAAAGAGGTTCAAGTGACGATTGATAAAGAAAAGGGGATTATTTCCTTTAATAAAGGATTTGCAGGGAGGAAAGAGGTAAAAATCGTGGGTCAAAAAATTATGGCTTCCATCGAACTTGAAGAATTACAAGCAGATGTAGAGAAAGACGAACTACGCCTAAAAGGAACAGCCAAAGGTCCTATGGGGATGAGGCGTCAAGGAGAGGTGATAGTCTCTCTTGAGGCCTTTGAGGAAACGGTTCTGGGGGCTACCAAGAAGTAACAAGATTTCAATTTGGATTCCCTCAGATCTTTTTAAAAGGTTCATTTCTAATGACACGCATTTGTTTACTACTATCTTGTTAAACTAATTAATTCAAAATAGTTTATTGAAACAAATAAGGTGGTAATATGAAAGCTCTACTTTTATTTGTTTTATTAGTTTCACTCTATGATCGTAATTTTAATGGAACAGATTGGGAAAGAGATAATGCTTATCCTAATCAAAAAGTGATGCCCTATAACGATCGCCCTTACGACCAGTAACTAAGTCCTACTTAAGTGGGCGTGTTTCAAGGCGATAAGCTCTTCGTAAGCGTCATGTGCTTGCTGTGTTGTAAGTCTTTTATCTGGATCGTACTCTAGTAGATTGAGAAGGAAAGCTTGTACCTTATCAAGGCTGTTAGGACCAAAGGTCTTTTCGATTTCTCTCCTAACTTCCCTCTGTTGTAGAGCTATCTTGATCTCTTCGGTTTTTACTCCGACTAAATAGTCTTGAACGCCTCTTTTGTGATAGTCGAAATAGTCGGTCAATTTGTTTTGATCTTTAATGCCTAAAAATAACATGAGCTGGATGATGCCCATTTGAAAGACTTGGACTTTTTCTCCCCAACTTTTCAATTCTTCGTACTGATCTAAATAGTGGTCTTTTCCAGCCTCGAAGGCCTCAAGTTCGTCATTCTTCATTTCAGGGATTTGATGGATAAGAGGAAGAAGAGTGGATAGCCGAGTCTCGTACCTCTGCAATTCCTCATGAGGGGTAAAAAATGTGGAATGAGTTGGAGGTTGATCTGCAGATCCAAGCCATTTAGAAATTTCGATGAAATTTTCTTTCAAACTCTTTGAACGATCTGTAGCACAAAGAATAAAACTTCCCCCAAAGTCTGCAATCACTGTTTTACTTAAGTTAATGAAGATGTTCTCTAGTTTGAGATCAAAATACTGAATCCCTAATGTAGTAAAAGTGATAAGAGCCGCCATCGGATCTCTCATCCTCTCTGTTAGTTCATCAAGACCGGGAGATTTTTTTCTGATCCAGGCATAAAGCTCCCCTAATGAGTAAAGTTTCATAATGAAGGTTGTGACCCCTTCGTATGTGAACATTCGGCTAAGCTCCGCAATACCTTTCGGCATGATCCCCCCAAATTTAGCCTTGATGTATGAGAGGACGAAAGCTGCTTGCTTTTCGCTTTTCACATACTCATCCAGGCTATAACGGAGAATTTTTTGAGCATGGGCTTTCCAAGTTTCAGAGTTCTCAAGAGCATCAAGTGTGATAGATGGACGTTCATAAACAACCCCAAAGCCTCCCTCTCCAAGTAGTTTGGCAGAGCCTTCAAGAAACAGGGTGACGTGGTATTTACCTTGGCGTTTCTCCCAGATGGCGACTTTAGTTAATTTGTATTGGCCCGCCTTTTCTGCCTGATGAAGTCGCTCAGCAGCATCTAATTTGACAGCCACAGGCATTTCAACGCCCTTTTGTGTCAACAGAAGCCGCTCGGCAAACTGCAATCTTTTTTCCTTTTGAGCGCGAGTGACAAAAAATTCTCCCAACAAATAGAGCCAGCCCCCTTTCTTGGCCCTTTCAAAACGGCAGTAATTGACTTCATCTTCTTTAGCCACAAAATGGTAAACAATTTCGTCCCCTTCAATTTTAGGTTTGCCTAGTTGAATTCGGCCTGCTTTATCGATGGGGGTGAAGTCATCTCTTCGAACTCTTATTTCATCCACTTTAAGGCCTATGCCTTTGACGGGCTTGGGGAAAATGGAGGGTTTGGGGATGTGCCCCAGAGGTTGGAAATGACCAAAGAAATACCCTGGAGGATTTCTTCGAAGGAGGTCTAGGAGGGCAAAGCCTCTTTTTTCCTCCGGTATAAGAATGGTATCTCTAATATTTTCGGCCCCTTTTACTCCAAAGGCAGAGATTTGTAAGGTTTCACCTACAGGTCCGTTATCTGAAAATGCTTTTTCCATGTAGGTGTTAATCTGAGGCAAAATTATATCGCGATGGTCTACGTCTACCTCGTAAAGATCGGCAAGAGCTTTAGCATAAAGGAGAGCAAAAACCGGATCGCCATCCGCGTAGGGTTTGTAGAGATTGGCTAGGGCATTTAACTTGAGTTTCAAAAGTTCCGCATGAGCGGAATATTCAGGAGATCCCTTCATCTCTATAAGTTTTATAAAATCAGCATCACACTCTCGCCGGACGTTGTATTCTCCCCTCGTGACGATTTCTAACCTTTTAGCTGGTGAAGAGGTTGAAATCCCCCGTAACTCAGGATAAAGCAGTTGAAAAAGTCCGTGAGCAAACGGTTGCGCATTAGGAACCGTCTTTCCTGCCCGGCTTCTGGAGAGTTCTTGAAGTCGAAGTGTGAGGGGATACAGAAGCTCCCCCTCTTTTTTTGTGAGGATCATGGAGTGGTCATTAACAGTAAAATGGGCAATGGCACGTAAGAGGATTTTTTGTTGATCTTTGGTCAGCGCATGAAACTCTCTAATGACCTGATCGGTTGGAGCATTTGACCAAGGGGAAAGCAGGTAGAGAAAAGTGGAGGGATGGTAGAGAACCTCACCGCTATTTTTCCCTAAAATTTTTATTCGGAGTGCTCTGAAAATTTGGAAGTCGGAAGGGCTGAATTGAACACTCCTTTTATGGAGAAATGCCTCTTTGACTGCGTTAACAATCCTTAACTCTTCAGGGGATATTTTGTGAGGAATTTTTTCAATTGCTTTATAGAAATTTTTAAGCTCGCCGGGGGAAACACGATGAATAGAACTCATCTCTAGGCATCCTTCTTCTCAAAAACTTTTTCGAAGTCAAGAATGAGAGAAGCTTTGTTGGTAGCAGTCTGTTTAGAATTAGAGCTTTTTAAGAAAATAACATGGATCGCTCTTCCAACTTCTTTAAGAGAGATAGACTTGGGGTGGTAGAGCCCTTTTTTTTCTGCTGCGACTAGATCTTGGGCTGCCTTAATTTTGACCCTAATCGGGCTTGAATTATCGTTAAGAATCTTTTCTGCAAAGGCCAGCCTTTTTTGGATGGAGGGATTAAAGGAATGGCCAAAGAGTTGCTCCCGAAGCCTCTCCATACCACGTGTTTTGCCAAATTTTTTTACTCTGCGATAGTCTTCTTTATCTTCGTCAGAAACGAAGCGCATCACAATGGTCGCTTTATCTTTATGTTCAGGTTTCCCAATCGGCAATCTTCCGTGGAAAAGGGATTGAATTTTAGGGTCTTTAGCTTGAGCCGCGGTTAAAACATACTCATCAACCTTGAGGCCGATCCAATATTCGGTATCAACCCTTATCTCTCTTCGAGGAAGATTCCCTTCTTTGACGCCCATTCTCTTTGCCTTAGATTAAAAAAATTATTTCCTTTGTTCTTATTTTTCCCTTTTAAGATGAAGATTTGGTTAAATTAACCTTATAGATTTGTTATGATATCGCTATTAATTCAGTGAAACTTTTGAATTTTCTTTCCGCTTATTTTAAAGACCTTATTCCTCAGAGTGTTAGGTGTCTGCCCGAGATGGGAAAGACTTTCCTAAGCGATCTTTTTGCAGGCATGAGTGTTGGGATTATTGCAATCCCTTTAGCCTTAGCCTTTGCGATTGCTTCTGGGGTCCCTCCTGAGAAAGGTCTCTATACGGTTGTCGTTGGGGGATTCCTCATCTCTTTTTTAGGAGGGAGTCGTTTCCAAATCGGGGGGCCTACAGGGGCTTATGTAGTTTTAATTTATTCTATCTTCAATGCGAGAGGTTTCGAAGGACTGCAAATCGCGACCTTAATATCGGGCTGCCTTTTAATCTTGATGGCCCTTTTTAAGTTTGGCCGGCTGATGAAATATGTCCCCCAGCCGGTGATCGTCGGATTCACGGCGGGAATAGCTGTTGTCATCCTTTCTTCACAGCTTCGAGATTTTTTTGGTCTTCAGGTCGATGCCCTTCCTCCTCAATTTCTCGATAAATGCACCCTGTTTTGCCAAGAGGCTTATCGAATAAATCCTTGGGCAACACTTTTTGCCGCCTTTACGACGGGGTCGCTCTTTTGGATGAAGCGTTTCCTCCCAAAAGTGCCTGGCGCTATCGTTGTCTTATTTGTAGCTACAGCCGCAGCCTATCTCTTTGCTCTTCCTATAGAAACAATTGAAGGGAAATTTGGAGTTATTCCTAACCCTCTTCCCCCCTATTCCCTTCCTGATATCACTTGGGAACGATTGAGAGAACTGTTCCCCGATGGGTTGGCTCTTGCTCTTCTGGGGGCGATTGAAGCGCTCTTGTCGGCAGCCGTCGCCGATCGGATGACAGGGACAAGGCACATTTCCAATGCTGAGCTTTTAGGCCAAGGAGCGGCTAATATCGGAACAGCTATGTTTGGAGGTATTCCAGCAACTGCGGCAATTGCTAGAACCTCTGCCAACATACGCATGGGAGCAAAAACCCCCCTTGCTGGGATGTTCCATGCCATCACCCTTTTTCTTGTCGTCTATTTTTTAGCCCCCTTTGCGGGGAAAATCCCCTTAGCCGCCTTAGCCGGAATCTTAGTCTTTGTGGCTTGGAATATGGGTGAGTTTTCCCATCTTGTTCAAATTGCAAAAGCGCATAGAACAGACGGTATGGTTCTTTTCCTTACCCTGATTCTGACCGTTCTTGTCGACATCACTCTTGCTGTCCAAGTAGGGATTGTTCTGTCGGCCCTTTTAATTGTTCGAAGGATGGGAAAGGCTGCCCAATTAAAATTTGTTTCCACCCAAGAACCAGATAAACATGCTCTTAGTGTCTCTGGCCCCCTTTTCTTTTCTGTGAGTGAAGATCTGAAGAGGCTTGACCTTCCCCCCTCCTGTCAAGAGCTCATGATTGATTTGGAGGGCATCACTCTCCTCGACACAAGCGGAGTGCTCGCCATTAAAGAGTGCATCGAAAGATGGACAAAACAGGGCGTCAAAGTTTCTATTCATAAGATCAAAGAGGAGTGGGTTCCCCTTTTCCGCCGCCTAGGCGTCATCCAAACTTAAGGTAAAATTCCAATCAAAAATTTAAATTCTTTTTTTAGAAATTAATTCCTAACGTTTTTCTTATAACCATTTCTGAGGGTTCTCTTATGGTTGCCATTTTTAGTCCTATTCATCAAACTCTTGCGAGATAGGATAGGACTATCTTAAGCTCAACCGCATGTTGATGCTTGGCGAACAAAAAAAACTGCAAGGGCCTCTCCTTTTGCAGCCAAAAAAGTTTTTCGATGACCGGGGTTTTTTTGCCGAGACTTATCAAGAAGAGCGGTGGAAAAATGCAGGCGTCATTCCCACATTCATCCAAGATAATCATTCACTTTCTCGCCAACAAGGGACAGTAAGAGGACTCCATTTACAACACCCTCCCTTTGAACAAGCCAAACTTGTTCGAGTATTAAGAGGAAAAATTTTAGATGTCGTTGTCGATGTCCGTTCTGATTCTGACACTTTTGGCGAATGGGAATCTTTTGAGCTTGATGCAGAAGGGATGTTGCAATTGTATGTCCCCGCAGGATTCCTCCATGGGTTTATGACCTTGGAAGAGAATACAGAGGTCCTTTACAAAGTCTCTAAGCCCTATTCAAAAGCGCATGAAGGGGGAGTCAAATGGGATGATCCAATTCTTGGAATTCTTTGGCCTAATCTAAAGCCGCAACTTTCTGATAAGGATCTCGTTCTTCCATCGTGGGAAGAGTTCAAAGGGTCGTTATAAATGGCTTTTTTACTTATTGGCGCAAGAGGTCAATTAGGGACAGACCTCCTTTCTAAAAATAGAGAGCTCTTTCTCCCTTGGACGAGCGACGAGATTAATCTTTTAAATCTCCAGGAATTAGAAAAAAAGCTTGAAAGTCTCCCTTGTGAGGGGATCATCAATTGCGCAGCTTATAATAAGACCGAACTTGCAGAAGAGGAAACGCTACTTGCCTACACCATCAATGGCCATGCGGTTGGTGTGATGGCAAAAGTTGCACACGGTAGAAATATCCCCCTCTTCCATGTCAGCACCGATTATGTCTTTGATGGGAAAAAGGAGACTCCTTACCAAGAAGGTGATCTCACAGCCCCTCTTTCAATTTATGGGGCCTCTAAAGCCCTGGGTGAGTCTTTAGCTCTCTCTCTCCATCCTGGAGCTTATGTTCTAAGAACAGCTTCTCTTTATGGCCTACAGGGCTCAAGAGAGAAGAAAGGTAACTTTGTCGATTCGATTGTTCAGAAAGGAGAAAAAAGCGATCCGATCCGAGTCATTGATGACATATGGATGAGTCCCACAGCAACCTCTGACCTAGCTGACATGATCCTTAAAATGATCGAGGATAAGACCGCCCCTGGTCTTTACCATGCGGTTAACTCTGGGGAGGCAAGTTGGTTTACCTTCGCTCAAGAAATTGGGAAAAAGATGGGTTTTTTCGATCGGATTGAACCTGTCTCTAAGTCTGTATTTCCTTCTAAAATACGTCGTCCAACTTACTCTGTTCTTTCCAATGAGAAGTTGGCAAAAAAAATTCCTCTTCGCCCTTGGCAAGAGGCTTTAACGGACTATCTATCTAAAAAGTTTTTGGTATGCGAAAAATATTAATTACTGGTGGGGCTGGCTTTATTGGTTCTCACGTTGTGAGACTATTTGTTAATCAATATCCATCTGACGTTATTTTCAATCTCGACAAGCTCACATATGCGGGTAATTTAGAGAATCTCAAAGATGTCGAGATGGCTCCTAACTACACTTTTTTGCAGGCTGATATCACCGATTCAGATGAGATAGAGGCGCTATTTGAGATGCATGGCTTTACCCATGTGATCCATCTCGCAGCAGAGTCTCACGTTGATCGTTCGATTACAGGTCCTCTTGCTTTTGTATCTACTAATGTCCTGGGAACTGTCCATCTCCTCAATGCCTGCAGAAGATTTTGGGGAAATTCTCCCAACCATCTTTTTCACCACATTTCTACGGATGAAGTTTTTGGATCATTGGGCCCTTATGGCGCCTTTACGGAAGAGACCCCTTACCACCCTCGGAGCCCCTACTCGGCCTCTAAAGCGGCTTCTGACCACTTAGTCAGAGCCTATTTCCACACTTACGGCTTACCTGTCGTCCTCTCCAACTGTTCAAACAATTACGGTCCCTATCAATTTCCAGAGAAACTGATTCCTCTAGCCATCCACCATCTTCTCGAAGAGAAACCAATCCCTGTCTATGGAAAGGGAGAAAACATCCGTGATTGGCTTTATGTTGAAGATCATGCCTTGGCAATCGATCTCATTTTTCATAAAGGACGCCTGGGTGAGAGCTACAACGTCGGAACTGAGAATGAATGGCGCAATATCGACCTGATCAAGCTATTGATTCAGATGGTCGATCAAAAACTAGGTCGTCCTCTTGGATCTTCTCAAAGACTCATTAATTTTGTAAAAGATCGTTTAGGGCATGACGAGCGGTATGCTATCGATCCGAAAAAGATCCAGCAGGAGCTTGGGTGGAAACCACAAACAAGCTTCCAGGAAGGGATTTCTAAGACAATTGATTGGTATCTAAGCAATTCAGTCTGGCTTGAAAATATCACCACCGGCGCCTATCAGCACTACGCTGGCGTCTAATCAGGGCCATCAGGGTTCTAAAGAATAAAAAAATAAATAACACTCAATTGTCTGTAGGAAGACTAAAGGGGGTTCATGTGCCATCAAAAGAGAGAGAAGATTACAAGGCTCTAACAAGAGCACGAGAAACTTTTGTCAGACATCGGACTCGCATCGGTTGTCAGATTAAAGCGCTCCTCTTTCAGCACGGAATGATACCGTTAGATCATGACAAGCCAGTATCGGATAAATGGATCAGAAGTCTGCAAGCAGAACTGATGTCAGATAATCTAAGGTTTGTTGTTGATGAGTTTTGTGAAATGT